>NZ_AWUR01000032.1:0-36324 GCF_000468835.1 Acidaminococcus sp. BV3L6
AAAAAAAGTAGGCGCTGAGAGGACACGCATCTGGACGGTCACTTTAGCGCCCCAAAATAAATTATAGAACCTAAAAAGGACCTTGGAAAAGTACGATTTTTCCAGGGTCCTCGTTTTTTATTAAGCCAATTCGCGGCGAACCACTTCGGCAATTGACTCCGTGATTCGGTCTGTTTCGGTCTGCGTTTCCCCTTGGGCCATAATCCGGATCAGCGGTTCCGTACCAGATGCGCGGACAAGGACTTGCCCGTCTTCACCCAGTTCATCCGTAAATTTTTTGACCACGTCCTTTATGGCTTGATTCTTTTCCCAGCCCGTTTTATTGGCAACACGGACATTAAGAAGGGTCTGCGGATATTTGACCATGAGGGCACCCAATTCAGAAAGGCTCTGGTTTTGGCGCACAACGCAGCCAAGAAGTTTAACAGCGGTCATCATGCCATCGCCGGTCTTAGCAAGGTCACCAAAAATAATATGGCCGGACTGTTCCCCTCCGAGCTTATAATCATGGGCAAGCATCTCTTCAAGGACGTAACGATCGCCTACACCGGTCTTCACGGTACTCCCGCCATGTTCCTTCATGGCCTTGTTAAGGCCTACATTGCTCATGACCGTTGTGACAAGAACCTGATCCTTGAGTTTTCCCCGCTTCATCAGATCAAGGGCACAGATGAGCATGATCTGGTCCCCATCAAGGACCTCGCCCCGTTCGTCGACAGCCAGGCAACGGTCTGCATCACCGTCATTGGCAATGCCACAGTCCGCTCCCACTTCGACAACCTTCTTCTGAAGGGCTTCCAAATGGGTGGACCCGCAGCCATTATTAATGTTGATGCCATTGGGCTGGTCATAGATGGGAATCACCTGGGCCCCCAAAAGGCGCAGGATGGCAGGGGCCACTTGACTGTTGGCCCCGTTGGCACAGTCCATGACCACCTTGAGTCCATTCAGTTTTGTATCGGCACAGGCCACAATGTGCTGGATATATTCCATGGCCATATCCGGTTCCTGGATGACGCGGCCGACAGAAGATCCTGTCAGGGTCTTTGTGTAGTCAATGGGCTGGTTCACAATGGCTTCAATTTCGTCTTCCACGGCATCGGGAAGCTTGAAACCGGTCTTAGCAAAAAACTTGATGCCATTATCTTCAAAGGGATTGTGAGAGGCAGAAATGACAACACCAGCGCTGGCGCCCAGTTTTTCCGTCAAATAGGAAACAGCCGGTGTAGGGATGACGCCCAGAAGATGGGCATTGCCGCCCGCGCTGCAGATACCTGCCGCGAGAGCGGATTCAAGCATGGTCCCCGAAAGCCGCGTATCCCGGCCAATGATGATTTTCGGGCTTTTCACTTCACGGCCAAAATATTGGGCCGCTGCCCGTCCCAGTTTATAAGCAAGTTCCGCATTCAGATGAGCGTTCGCAATACCGCGGACACCATCGGTTCCAAAAAGTCTAGCCATCAGATCAGCCTCCAAATGATACGATCACTCGTGTTGTTTGTTCTTTGCCAGCTCGCCCATCTTTTGAAGCATCTGGGCGGGCGTAATGCCATGGTAAGCAAGCAGTACCAAGCAATGATACCATAAATCGCCCATCTCGTAAACAAGACCGTCGGGATTTCCATTCTTTGAAGCAAGGAGGGAAGCCGTCGCGTGCGCCATCAGTTTGGTCAGGATCCGGTCTTCCCCGGACTCAAAAAGATAGCCCGCATACGAACCATCCTTGCGGTTTCTCATTTCATTGGTGAGTTTACGGTAGAGTTCATCCACAACTGTGGGAAGGTCGCTGTACGTGACAGGCAAGTTCTCACCGGAGCCCGCGTTCCACAGCGGATAGCTGAAGCAGGAGTAGTTGCCCTCATGGCAGGCAACCCCTTTTTGGACGACCCTCACAAGAAGCGTATCACCGTCACAATCATAAACGATGGATTTCACTTTCTGCAGGTTGCCGCTTGTGGCCCCCTTGTTCCACAGTTCCTGCCGGCTCCGTGACCAGAACCAGGTGTAGCCAGTTTCTACGGTCCGCGCAAGGGATTGTCCGTTCATATAAGCGAGCATAAGGACCTTGTCCGTCGTCACGTCCTGGACGATGGCCGGGATGAGCCCTCTTTCATCAAATTTCAAATGACTGATATCGATTTTCATAAGAAACACCTCTTGTTCCTATTGTATCACGTTTCCTAGGCCCTGACGCGAGGCTTTTGCAGAAGACGCAGGAAGGGCCCTTCCCCTGTTATGAGGAAAGGCCCCCTTTTCAGCGCCGCACGACGACGCCGCGTCTTGAAAGATAATCCTTCACTTCCTTGATACGGAAGGTTCCATAATGGAAGACCGACGCGGCAAGGGCCGCGTCCGCCTTGCCTTCGGTCAGGACACGGTAAAAATCCTCCAGTTTGCCCGCGCCGCCGGAGGCGATGACAGGAACCGGGACCTCTTCGGCAACCGCCCGCGTCAGGTCAAGGTCAAACCCATCTTGGGTCCCATCGGCATCCATACTCGTAAGAAGGATCTCGCCGGCCCCCAAGGTCACGGCTTTGCGGACCCATTCAAGGACGTCCAATCCCGTTGCCGTCCGGCCGCCATGGATATAGACCTCCCAGCCGCCGGACGTCTTTTTCTTTGCATCAACAGCAAGGACCATACACTGGGCTCCATAAGCTTCGGCCCCTTTTTGGATGAGTTCCGGCGTCATGACCGCGGCCGTATTGAGGCTCGTCTTATCAGCGCCGGCCATGAGGACGGCCCGGATATCTTCCATGGTGGAAATACCGCCGCCCACTGTAAGAGGCATAAAGACTTCCCTGGCCGTCCGTTCAATGACGTCCAGCATGGCTTTGCGGCCTTCCACGGAGGCAGTGATATCAAGGAAAGTCAGTTCATCGGCCTGCTCCCGTTCATATTGGGCTGCAAGCTCCACGGGATCACCGGCGTCGCGGAGGAAAACGAAATTCGTTCCCTTGACAACGCGGCCTGCCTTGACATCAAGACAAGGAATGATTCTTTTTGCCAGCATGGTCACACCTCCCCGGCAATCTTGAGGGCATCAGAAAGGGAAAAAGCACCGGCGTAAAGCGCTTTTCCAATGATGCAGCCTTCGATGCCATCTGTTTCACGGGCTTTGAGCCTTCTGATGTCTTCAAGCGAAGAGACGCCGCCTGAGGCCGTGATAGGAACCCCGCAGGCTTGATAAAGAGCGGCTGTGGCTACGATATTGCTGCCATTCATCATCCCATCACGGATGATGTCCGTAAAGATGATTCTCTCCGTCCCCGCCGCGGCGACACGCCGAGCAAGTGCCTCGGCCGTGAGATTGCTGTCTTTTTCCCATCCATCAGCGGCTGCATAGCCATTTTTGGCATCGATGCCGACCACGATTTTGTGGGGAAAGTCCCGGTTGGCCCTTTCCACAAGCTGGGGATCATAGATGGCGGCAGAGCCCAGGATGACCTGACTGACCCCTAAAGAAAGCAGCCCTTCAATCTGTTCATAGGTTCGGATGCCGCCGCCCACTTCGATGGAGATACCCCCCTCCCTCAGGATGACCTTAATGGCGGAAAGGTTCTCACTTTTTCCGGCAAGGGCACCGTCAAGGTCCACCACATGGATGGTACGGGCCCCCGCTTCCGCAAAGCGACGCGCCATGGCTCCAGGGTCCTTGCTGTAGACCGTTTCTTTTGAAAAATTTCCTTTTTCAAGGCGTACACACATTCCGCCTCGCAGATCAATGGCTGGATAAAGGTTCATGGCTTCCACTCCTTAAAGGCTTTCAGCATGGCAAGACCGGCAGCAGAGGACTTTTCCGGATGGAACTGGAAGCCCTGGACGTTGCCGCGGCCTACGGCAGCGACAAGTTCTGTACCATAATCGGTGGTTGCCGTGATGATATTTCGGTCACAAGGGTCCGCGGCAAAGCTATGGACAAAATAGACCATTTTTCCTTTGGCATCCTTTAGCAAAGGTGACGGCCGGGTTATAGTAAGCTCGTTCCACCCCATATGAGGAATCTTATAGGGCGTGCGGATGAGGCGCACCCGCCCCTTAAAGATGCCAAGACCTTTGACACCGGGTGTCTCCTCGCTGCCTTCAAAAAGGAGCTGGAGTCCCACGCAGATGCCAAGAAAAGGGGTCCCCTTTTCAACGATTCGAAAAATGGCATCTTCAAGGCCTGACGCGGCAAGATGGTCCATGCAGTCCCCAAAGGCGCCGACGCCTGGCAGGATGACCCGCGGTGCTTCAAGAATGGTTTTTTCGTCATTGGTGATGATGGGGTCAGCGCCAATCTTTTTCAGTCCGTAATAGACGCTGTGCAGGTTGCCCCGACCATAGTCGATGATTGCAATGGAATGATTGTTCATGGGAATCCTTTCCCACGGCTGGATTCAGCCGCGTCTTACAGGGCGCCCTTGCTGCTCATGATGCCATGGACCCGCGGATCGATGGCAACAGCTTCGGAAAGGGCACGGCCAAAACCTTTGAAGATGGCTTCAAGCATATGATGGGTATTGCGGCCGTAAGGGACATTGATATGCAGGGTCATCCCGCTTTGGACAGAAAGGGCGCGAAAAAAATCTTCCCCCATTTCCGTATCAAAAAGACCAAGGCTGACACGGGGTATATCGGCATGCCACACAAGATAGGAGCGTCCGCTGATATCAAGGATCACTTCGGCTAGGGCCTCATCCATGGGAAGGAGCATGCTTCCGTAGCGATGGATTCCCACCTTGTCACCCAAGGCTTTGCGCAGGGCCTCGCCCAACGTCAGGGCCACATCTTCCACCGTATGGTGACAGTCTACATCAAGGTCCCCGGTCGCCCGTACGGTCAGGTCAAAATGACCGTGAACGGCAAAAAGGGTCAGCATATGGTTCAAGAAACCCACACCTGTATCGATATCAGCTTCCCCCGTGCCGTCAAGTTCCAAGGTCACTGTCACGTCAGTTTCCTTCGTCCGGCGATGGACAGTACTGTCTCTCATGATCATCCCTCCAGAATTTCCTTTACCGCTTCAATGATGCGGGCATTTTCTTCCAAGCTCCCCGTCGAAATCCGCAGGGCCCCAGGCAGCAGTGGATGCTGGGAATAATTTCGAACCAAGATCTTCCGGGCGAGGAGCCCCTCAAAAAGGGTCTTTCCGGCGGCTTTTGCCATGTTCTCCCTACCTTTGGCCCGGCTTTTGCTTTTTGCAAAAAGGACAGTGAGGGTCTCTTCCTTGGGCATGACAAGAAGGAAGTTCGTCCCTGACGGCAGGACCGTAAAGCCCAAGGTCCCAAGGTCTGATGCAAGGGCCTCACGGGCCTTGACGACAGCGGCCACCCGCTTTTTGAGGTAGTTTTTGGACTTTAGGAACGCAAGGGCGATGGCAAGGGTCAGCCGATTGACGTGATAGGGCAGGAGTACCTTGTGAAGGATTTTCATAACGGCCCTGCTCCCGGCGCCAAAGCCGATGCGCAGGCCTGCCAGGCCATAGGCCTTGGACAGGGTACGCAGGACGAGGAGATGATCGGTATCAGCCACAAGGGGGAGGGTCGAATTTTCTTCAGCATCCGCTCCCCCATTGGAAAATTCAATGTAGGCTTCATCCATGACGACAAGGGCATCGACGCTGCGGATGATTTTTTCCATCATTTGCCGCGCATTATAGGTTCCCGTCGGATTATTGGGGTTATTGACGATGAGAACGTCAGGTTTTTCCTTTTTGCAAAACTTGATGACCGCATCGGCATCTACCTTAAACTCCTCATCCAAACGATACGGTACGGGCGTGCTGTCAGATAGGGTGATATACGTTTCGTACATGGAAAAGGACGGAGCGGGATAGGCAATCTTACGGCCCTTGCCGCCAAAGGCAAAACAGACTTTTTCCAACAGTTCACTGGAACCATTTCCCAGGCAGAACAGGTAAGGATCAAGACCATATTTCTTTCCAAGAAAAGCACACAGGTCTTCCCCGTGCATGGAGGGGTAGCGGTTCAACGCTTCCTTAAGGACAGCGTTCACCAGCTTTTTCTCCATTTTCTTTCCCATCGGTTCATTGGTTTCGTTGGCATTTACGATAATATCGGCATCGGGGACCGTTTCCACAACATAATCCTCGATGCGGCTCAGGCACTCACGGCCCCTAATTTGGCTCATCGGCTGCCTCCCTTCTTATAGTTCCCCTTTGCGGACGCGGATGGCATTGGCATGGGCTTTGAGGCCCTCTGCTTCTGCCATGGCAATGATATCATCGGCAGCCTCTTTGAGGGCCTCCCGCGTATAGGAAATGAGGCTCGTTTTCTTCATGAACGTTTCCACATTGAGAACAGAATAAAATCGTGCCGTCCCGCCTGTCGGCAGGATGTGATTAGGACCGGCATAGTAGTCTCCCAGCGGTTCCGGTGAATAGGCTCCAAGGAAGATGGCGCCGGCATTGCGGATACGAGGCACAAGGGAGAAAGCGTTCTCTGTCATGATTTCCATGTGTTCCGGTGCCGAAAGATTTGCCATCTGAACGACTGTATCCATGTCCTTAGCCAGGATGATCTTGCCCGTCTGGGCAAGGCTCGTTTCCGCGATTTCCTTGCGCGGCAGGGCTTCAAGCTGCTCATCCACTTCCCTTGCTACGGCCCTAGCAAGGGGCTCATCGCAAGTGATGAGGATGGCACAGGCCAAGGGATCATGCTCGGCCTGGCTCAACAGATCGGCCGCCAGATACTTCGGATTGCCGGTTTGATCCGCGACAATCAGGATTTCACTGGGCCCTGCCAGCATATCGATATCGACGTGACCATAAACAGCCTTTTTGGCAAGGGTTACAAAGATATTTCCCGGGCCCGTTATTTTTTCGACCTTGGGAATGGTCTCTGTCCCAAAAGCAAGGGCAGCCACGGCCTGTGCGCCGCCCATCTTATAGATTTCCGTGATTCCGATTTTCCGGGCCGTAGCAAGGACATAGGGATTCATCCGGCCGTCACGGCTGGCAGGCGCTGCCATCACGATGCGGGGCACACCGGCCACCATGGCAGGCACGGCATTCATAATGACGCTGGACGGGTACGCCGCCGTACCGCCCGGCACATAGATGCCTACCGAATCAACAGGAGTCATCTTTTGGCCCAGGAAGGATCCATAGGCGCGGGGCGTCAGCCACGTCTTGGGAAGCTGTTCCTCATGAAACTTTCGTACATTGCTGATAGCCCGGCTGATTGCTTCCATGGTCTTTGTATCGACAGCCTTTTCTGCTTCTTCAAACTCTTTTTCCGTCACAGCGATGGTGTCTTTAGTAAAGTCGCCGCCGTCAAGGAGCTTTGTATAGTAAAAGAGGCGCTCGTCCCCACCCTTGCGAATCTCACCGACAATGCGGTCCACGACCTGGGCGGCCGTCAGCTTTTGACCAAACATCTTTTCCGTCCCAGCCGCCACGCGGGGGGACAGTTCCACTTCATCAAAAGCTTTCTTTTTCAGGAGCCTACTGATTTCTTCTGCACTGCTCTTTCTTTCATCAAATATCTTCATGCTTCTTCCTCCTTCAGCACGGCCTTCAAATCTTCAACGAGTTTCTTGATGCGTTCGTGCTGAAGTTTGAAACTGACCTTATTGGCAATGAGACGCGCCGAACTTTCATAAACCGTGGCGACTTCCTTGAGGTGATTTTCCCGGATGGTTGTCCCCGTTTCCACAATATCGACAATGAGTTCACTAAGACCCACAATCGGGGCCAGTTCAATGGAACCATTGAGCTTGATAATCTCCATCTGCATCCCCTGCCGGTCAAAGAACTCGACAGCACTGTGAGGGTATTTTGTCGCGACTCGCATATGGGTATAATCCATCATACGGGGCAGAACCTTTTCTTCCGGCACGGCCATCATGAGATGGCATTTGCCGTAGCCCATATCAAGCAGTTCATAGACGTCCCGTTCTTCTTCCTTGAGGACATCCTTTCCGATGATGCCGATGTCAGCTGCACCATATTCGACATAGACCGGAAGGTCCATGGTCTTGACAATGATGAAGCGGACTTTTGTTTTTTCATTGGTAATGACAAGTTTCCGTGAATCCTCGACGACGTTGTCAGCATCGCAACCGACTTTGGCAAGGACCTTGACGGACCGATCAAAGAGTTTTCCCTTAGGAAGGGCAATGGTTAGGTATTCCATAAAAAGGTCCTTCTTTCTTATTTGACGTAGACGAGATTCAAGGCTTTCTGCTGCTTACAGCATGCCGCCGCTTCGCCTTTATCCATAGGACGGGTTGCCACCTTGACTTTCCGTCCCTTGCAGCGCAGGGTCATGGCCTTTATAATGGCCTTGGTTTCTCCCTTGGCACTAAAAGCGACATAATCGTCCCAAGCTTCCTTCCCCTGCAGGGCGCCTTCGCGGCGCAGGGCGAGGATGATGCGGTCTACACCAAGGGCAAAACCGGTTGCCGGCATGGCTTTGCCAAATCTTTCCATCATCGAATCGTAGCGTCCGCCGCCGCAGATATTGAAGCCGATCTGGGGACCGTACGCTTCAAAGACCATGCCTGTATAATAGTCAAAGTTGCGGATAAGACTTAGATCAAAGACAATCTTATCTGTAACACCGTAGGCTTCACACAGATGATAAATGGCAAGCAGATTATCCAGAGCTTCAAGGCTTCTGGGATGAGTGACCTTTGTTTTCAAGGCTTGGAGCATGTCCGGACCGCCCTGTTGGTAAAGGAGTCCTTTGACCAGCTCCCGGACAGGTTCGTAGGAAATGACGGAAGCGGCCTTTTCAAGGGCCACTGCATTATGGGTCAGGATCATCTTTTTGAGGCGTTCCACTTGGGCATCAGAAAGTTCCGCGTCTTCAATCAAGCCTGCCAAAAAACCGCTGTGCCCTATACTGATGGTAAAATGCGCAAGTCCCGCTGCCTTAAGGCTTTCCACGGCAAGGGCCAAGACCTCCGCGTCCGCTTCGGGTCCTTTTTCGCCAAAAAATTCAACCCCAGCCTGACGGAACTCGCATTGCCGCCCGGCTTGTGTCTCTTCGTGACGGAAAACATTGGCAATATAAAAAAGACGCTTGATGCCTTCGTCCTGCCGCATCCTTGTAACGACCATCCGCGCCAGCGGCGTCGTCATTTCACTGCGGAGCATAAAAGTCCGATTGTCCCGCCCCAGAAATTTCATGCTTTCATCGGGAAGATCGGCCCCACTCAGGGCAAAGGTATCAGCGTATTCAAAAGTCGGCGTCATCGCCTCATCATACCCCCAGGAAAGAAAATTCCGGGCGAGGCGGTCTTCCATTTCACGCTTCACTCGGGCCTCGCCAGGCAGGATATCTTTCGTTCCATAGGGAATCTGCAAAAAGCCAGTGGTCATGCTAATCTATTCTCCTTCTTCAAGGAGCATGGGAATCACTTTTCGATATCCCCCGGCTCCATAATTTAAACAGCGGTTGACACGGGAAACCGTCGTACTGCTGGCGCCCGTATCGTTGACGATTTTGGCATAGTTTTCGCCGCGATGAAGACGCACCGCCACTTCCAGGCGCTGACTCAAGGCCTTCAATTCATTAGGCGTGCAGATATCCTCCAAAAAATCGAGACACATCCGGTCATTCTTCAAAAGTATAAAAGCGTGTGCCAGTCGATGAAGTTCCCTTTTGTTGAGACCTGCCTGCATAATCGAGACTCCTTTCAAAACTACGAAAAATATAAAAGAAAAAGACTGCGTAAATTTAGTACGCTAATACATTAACACGTTAATGAAGTCATGGCAAGTCATTTTTTTGTTTTTACCCTTCTGCCTCCAGACGCCCGCTATCAGTGTAAAATGTGATACAGGGTTCTCGTGTCCTTTCTGACAGTTCGAGGAGAAAAAAAGGTTCTATAATTTATTTTGGGGCGCTAAAGTGACCGTCCAGATGCGTGTCCTCTCAGCGCCTACTTTTTTCAATAAAAAAATAGGCATATGCACTCAAATCCTCTACAATTAAAGTGATCAAACAATAAAGAAAGTGAGTTGAATACATATGCCTTCCCTAGATTATATCGAAAAATTAACAGGAATTAAAGAGGAATGGATTCAAAATTTAAAGGAAACGGAATCAGCCTTGGTTTTAGCGGTTCAGCTGCCGCCTCAAGAACACATCTGCCCTCATTGTAAGGCCGCTACAAGACGCGTAAAGGGATACTATACGCGCCTCATCAAACATTCCCCACTTTTCCATAAAGAGTTGCATCTCCTGTATCGCCAGAGACGCTATATATGCAGCTGTGGTCACACATTTAACGAGAAGAGCCCCTTTGCCTCTCCGTATTTCCAAACCTCTTCTTCGCTTCAACAAGTCATGCTCCAGGAGCTGCGTCAACACCTTTCTTTCCAAGAAGTGGCCAGACGATGCCATGTCAGCACCAGCCAGGTCATTCGTGTCTTTAATGAAGTCCATATTCCTCGTCCCAGTCACCTTCCCCGCGTGCTTTCCATCGATGAATTTAAAGGAAATGCTGCGGGTCAGAAGTACCAGGTCATCATCACTGACTTTGCAAACAAGCGGATAATGGTCATTCTTCCGGCACGAACCACACCGGCTCTGCTCCAGCATTTCTATCAATTCCCCATGAGTGAACGACGAAAAGTAGAATTTGTCACAATGGACATGTCTATGCAGTTCCGTTCAGTCATAAAAACGATCTTCCCCAAGGCGCGCATCGTGGCAGACCGTTTTCATATGATCCGCTTAGTCCAATGGGCCATGGAGCGCGCTTACAAAGCAGAGCAAAAGCGCCTTTGTCACCATAGCCGAATGTTTAAGCCCAACAAGACAATCTTAACGAAACCATATGAGAAATTAACCGAAGAAGAGCTTATAAAGCTGGAGGGAATCCTTCGCTGTTCTCCTCGTCTAAGATGTGCTTACGCGCTAACATACGCATTTTCCAAGGTGCTTCGATTCAAGGATAATGCCAACATTTCTTGGGCACTTTCAGCATGGATAGACCTGGTAAAAAGCGCTGATTTACCGGAAATGAACTCTCTGGTTAAGTCCTTTACCTATTGGTACGAAGAAATCAGGAGCGCCCTTATATATCCTTACTCCAACGGCTTTACTGAAGGCTGCAACAATAAAATCAAGGTATTAAAACGGATTTCATTTGGTCTGCGCAATTTTGAGCGCTTTCGTAATAGAATCTTGTACATTAACACACGCAACGAAAAAGGACACGCACTGTATTCAGTGCATGTCCTCTCCAGGAGTGCATAGACACTTTAGCACCCCAAAATTTGACAAAGAACCGAAAAAAAGCTGCAAAGCCATGTTTTCCATGACTTCACAGCCAGATTGTTGCAGCGTACATTACTGCATCTTTGTTTTGTTCAGTTTGGCGCTGATATAGTTCCCGACGGACTGGACGAGCTGAACCAGGGCAATGAGGATGACGACCGTTGCCGCCATGGTATCTGCCTGGAAACGCTGATATCCGTAACGGATAGCAAGGTCACCTAGTCCACCGCCGCCCAAGGCACCGGCCATGGCAGAACTGCCGATGAGACTGATGATGGCAAGGGTCACGCCAAGGACGATGGCATGCATGGATTCTGGAAGGAGCACCTTCCAAATGATCTGGATGGGACTGGCTCCCATGGATTCGGCGGCCTCAATGACACCTGGATCGACTTCAAGGAGGGACGATTCAATGATGCGCGCAATAAAAGGCGTTGCCGAAATGGTGAGCGGCACAATGGCAGCCGTCGTCCCGATGGAAGATCCCACAATGATCCGCGTAAGGGGAATGATGGCCACCATGAGGATGATAAAGGGCGTCGAACGGGTGGCATTCACAACAGCCCCTAAGACGCGGTTGATGCCCTTGTTTTCCAGGATATGACCTTCCCGTGTGACGGTAAGGATGACGCCCAAAGGCATCCCGCAAAGGGTAGCAAGGGCCGCCGAAAGAAAGACCATATAACAAGTCTCTCCCAAAGATTTGATCAGCATCTGAATCATACTACTTGACATATCCAATCACCTCAATCTGCAACTTTTGCCCCTCAAGGTATGACAGGGCTTCCTTCAAATGGGCCTCATCTCCGTCCATGCCAATCAGGAGCGTTCCATAAGGCGTATCCTGGAGCGTTTCCACGTTGCCGGAAAGGATATTGACATCGATATCGTACTTTTTGATGAGGACCGTAATGACCGGTTCCCCGGCACTGTCACCAAGGAAATGCAAGCGCACAAGGGCCTTGTCACCGCTGGTATACTCCTTATGGAGGTCGAGCTTCTTTACCAGTTCCGGGACAATATCCGTCCGGGTACTTGCAACAAATTCCTTGGTCGTCGGATTCTTCGGATTCGTGAAGACTTCATAGAGGGGACCCTCTTCAATGATACGGCCGCCTTCAATGACCGCTACATGATCACAGATTTCTTTGACGACGTTCATCTGGTGGGTGATCATGACAATCGTGATATGAAGCCGTTTATTGATGTCCCGCAAGAGTTCCAGAATAGATTCCGTCGTCTGGGGATCAAGGGCGCTTGTAGCTTCGTCACAAAGAAGCACCTTAGGATCGGAAGCAAGAGCGCGGGCAATACCGACGCGCTGTTTCTGGCCGCCCGACAGCTGGGAAGGATAATGGTCGCGGCGGTCCGTAAGACCGACGAGATCCAAGAGAGGTTCCACTTTCTTTCTAATTTCATCCCTGCTTTTCCCCTGGATTTCCAAAGGAAAGGCAATATTGTCATAGACCGTCCGGCTGCTTAAAAGGTTAAAATGCTGGAAGATCATGCCGATTTCCTGACGGGCCTTGCGCAGTTCCATTTTGGACAGTTTAGTCATGTCCCTGCCGTCAACGATCACTTCGCCACTCGTTGGCTGCTCCAGCATATTGATGCAGCGAACCAAGGTACTTTTACCGGCGCCGGATAATCCGATGATTCCATATATTTCTCCTTCCTCAATGGATAGGTTGATATCCTTTAAGGCTTCCAGGTCCCCGCCCTTTGCATGGTAAACCTTGCCGATATGTTTCAGTTCAATCACAGCGACTCCCTCCTTATGAATAAAAAATTCCTCTTCATCATTATGAAGAGGAATGGGTCGATTCATATTCGTCTTCATCTGCCAGGAAAATCCTGTTGGACTTAGCACCGTTCACTTTCGTGTGGTTGCCGTAACATCATGGGGCCATTCCCTCCGTTACTCTTGATGAATAATTCCTTAAAATCATACCGGATTCATATTGTTTTGTCAAGGGGAGTTTTATCTCTGTGCACAGATTCCCCGTCCCTAAGACACAAAGCACCTTACTTTCCCTTTGCCTGCGCAAAGAGCCACTCCTTAATGGCATCAAAGGAATAGGCAAAGCTCCACGTATACATATGGTTCCCGCCCTTAAATACTGTATAGTAGATATGGGTGTTAGGCCGTAACAATTGCTCCATTTTGTCATTGAGGGTCCCTACAGGAAGTGTGCTGTCCCAAAGCGTCTCATTCCGCGCCACCTTTACGCCTGCTTTTTCCCAGAGTGCGGTCGTTTCATTCATTGTGGGGTAGGCTTTATTATCCCCTTCACAGACGGTGATCCAAAGGGGCTTATCCTTGAGGACCTGCATTTCCTTGGGATCCCATTGGCAGGCCACAAGATACTGGGCCGCAAAAAAATCGGGGTAGCGGTCACTGATGGCAATATTGGCCATACCGCCCTGGGACTGTCCTGTTCCATAGATCCTGTTTGGATCGACAGGGTAGGTCTTGACTGCATAATCAAGGAAATGCTTGAGCAAGGTGAGACCCTTTGTCCAATGATGATCATCGGCGGTCAGCATACCCAGTTTCGTCACAAGCTCAGACGTATACTGCGGGGCAACAACAATCGAGGGGTGCTTTGCCTGAAAAGCAGGATCGGTCCAGACCGTGGCCCCGTTACCTTGATAAAGCGGCGTCGTAAGATCATCATTATTGCCGCTCATATCAACGCCAAAGTAGACCAGGGGCAGTTTCTCTCCCTGCTTGATTTCCTTGGGCAGATATAGATTATACGGCAAGGAAATGCCCGTTTCTGGGTCTGTAAAGACTTTCTGCGTAAAGCGGGAAAGATCGGGTTCAAGCGTTCGAGTCGACGCTATGAATCGGGTGGTGCCAGGGCTTTTATCCCCTCCCGCGCCAGTTACTTCCCCCACTTGTTTGACTGCAATGCCAAGATCCGGGGCTTTGCGATCAGAATGACCATCAAGCTTGGGTTCCTGCCTCATTTTTTCCTTTGTTTCCTTTTGGGGCGGTGCGGGCAGTGTTTCAGGCACCGTATTTTCTGTCTTTACCTTCAAGATGACATAGCGGCCTTCCTCAGCTGCCTTAAGGGCGGGCAAAGAGCGAGTTACCTGGACGCTTTCAAGGGTACCCTTTGAAAGGACATAATCTTTGGGAGAAACGGAACTTGCCAGAAGGGGCTCACTGTAAGTCAAAATGACTTCCGAAATTTTTTCCCCATCGCCAAAGACGCGGGCCACACCGGTCACCTCGTTGACGGTGGGCGCCGCTTCTCCGCTTCCCATAAGGCCCACCAGGATCAGGCACAATAACCCTTGCCCCAGCCTGCGGCCGATTACGGCTTCTTTTATGCCGCCTTTTTTTATCCGTATAAACATGAAAAGACCTCCTCAGCATGAAATCGATTCCATTCTAGCAAATAGAAAATGAAAATAAGATGAAAGAAAAAAGAATAGCTGCCGTTGTTTGGCCGCGGCAATTTACGGTAATTTTACCAAGCTTTTGCAGAAACCTCCAGTTTCCTATGCTACACTCCTTCCATATAAAGAATCTTTTTCTTTGAAGCAAAATCATAGAGGAGGTTTGTTTATGAACACAAAACGTAAGCTTCGCCTATTTATCCAACTGTCGATGTTAGGGGCCCTTTCCATGGGCATCACCTCGACCCATGATGCCGTGGCTTTTGCGGCAGCATCCTCCATCTCGCAGGTGGCTGAATTCCATAACCGGATGCAGGAGACGGCAGATAACGGTGCCATTACCATCCTGCCAATCAACCGTGCCAAATTCTGGGCCGGTCAGCGGTTTGACTTTGAGGTGGAATTTCCCAAAAACAGCACAAACTTCAACGTCGGCATCAACGGAGAAGGGGCAGAAAAAGTCTTTGGGAAAAAGGCCATCATCACAGACTACGGCACCCACATTTCCTACCGCATCAACAATGTCACCTTTGACAAAATCGGTGAAAAAAGGGTAACGGCTTCCGCCAGCGGCCTTTCTGGAAGGCTCCAGGCAAAAGCCGCCTATACGGTGGTCCAGGAAAAAGCAAGGCGGCGCGCCAAGAATGTCATCCTCTTCATTGGTGACGGCATGAGCATGCAGGCAAAGGAACTGGGCCGCATCCTTTCAAAAGGCCTTTCAAACGGAAAATTCAATGACGTCCTTTCCATGGAAAAGATGCCAAGCCTTGCCCTTGTCACAACAAGCGGCTATGACTCTATTGTAACGGACTCGGCAAACTCCATGTCCGCCTATATGACGGGCAATAAATCCGTCGTCAATGCCATGGGTGTCTACGAAAATAGGACCAAAGATCCCCTCGATGACCCAAAGGTGGAAACGGCAGCGGAAATCCTCTCCCGCAGTAAGAAGATGAGCTACGGCATGGTTACGACCGCGGCTGTTACGGATGCTACACCAGCGGCCGTCACGGCCCATACGCGTCGACGTGGGGAACAAAACTACATTGCTGCCGATTTCCTCAGTCGCAGGAATCCGCCAAAAGTGGTCATGGGCGGTGGGGCACAGTTCTTCCTTCCGCTGCAGACGCCCGGTTCCAAACGCAAGGATGACCGTAACCTGATCCAGGAATTCAAGGATAAAGGTTATCAATTTGCCGGCACCAAGACGGAATTAAATGCTCTCAACGGCGATCAGCCCATTCTGGGGCTTTTCACCATGAACCACATGAACGTTTACATGGACCGTGAATTCCTGCCCAAAAACAGCAAGGTCCTGAAAGGGTTTACTGACCAGCCTGGCCTCCTTGATATGACAAAAAAAGCCGTATCCGTACTTGAAAAAAATCCGAATGGCTTCTTTCTCATGAGTGAAGGCGGCAGCATTGATAAGCAGCTCCATACCATGGACTGGCAGCGTTCCACCTATGACACCATCGAATTTGATCAAACCATCGAATGGGCGCAGGACTACGCCAAAAAGCACAATGATGATACACTTATCATTGTCGTTGCGGACCATGCCCACGGCATCAGCATCAGCGGCACCTATAAGGAAGAAAATGGCAAGACCGGCCGCGAAGCGGTTCGCGTCTACGGCGATGCCAAGTGGCCGACCTTCGTTGATGAAAACCACGACGGGTATCCCGATAACCCTGATCCGGATGTCACCCTGGCCGTGCAGTACGCCAATGCCCCGGACCATTACGAAAATTATCGTTTCCAGCCTGAACCGACTGTTCCGGCAACGACCGATGCCAAAGGAAACGTCATTGCCAACCCGAAACGCGCACCCAAAGAAGCCCGTCTTGTCCAAGGCGACCTGCCGACGACAACCGGAGAAACGAGCGAATGCCATTCTGCCGACGATGTAGTGCTCATGGCCCAAGGCCCTGGTTCTGAATACTTCCACGGCGTCATGGACAACACGGAAGTCTTCTTTGGGATCCTTCGCGCCCTCGGTGTCGACGCCCATAAAGGCACGCCGGAAGTTTCCTTTACATCAGAAAGCGGTGACAGCAAGTGAGATTGGAAAAGGTCTTCAGAAGGTTTCTTGCTTCCCTCTTCCTATCCATCACAATGAGTATCGCCTTGGAGGCCAATGCGGCCTCCTTGGATTTTTCTGATATGTACAGCGGAGCAAGTTCGGAAGGGCTCGTCTTTTCGGATACCCTGAATTCCCTGAATGGTTCGGAAGTGACCATGACGGGGTTCATGGCGCCGCCCTTAAAACCCTCCATCAATTTCTTTGTCCTTACGGAAACGCCCATGGCTGTTTGTCCCTTCTGTTCCACCGATGCAGACTGGCCCTATAACATGGTTGTCGTCTACGTCAACGGCAGTGTGGACGCCCTACCTTACGACCAGGAAGTGACCGTAACGGGGACCCTGGATCTTGGCAGCTATATGGATGGGGATACGGGCTTTGTGAGCCAGGTTCGCCTTCTTGAAGCCACCGTGGAATAGGAGGTCCATATGCTCAAAGTTACCCATTTGGTCCATCGCTATCCTGACGGGAGAAGATTCCTGACAGCCCTTTCCGTGCCCCATCTAGAAGCCTATGACGGCGAAGCGTGGTGCATCACAGGACCAAGCGGCAGTGGAAAATCGACCTTTCTCCATTGCCTTTCAGGTCTCCTGCGCCCTACAGAAGGGGATATTTCTTATAAGGGCCGTTCCCTTACCCTTGATATGTCGGACGCAGACCTTGATGTATTTCGGGGCCGCACCATTGGCTGCCTCTATCAAAGGTTTAACCTCCTGCCCTTTCTTTCAGCCCGGGATAACATCCTCCTTGGCGCCCATTTTGGCGGTGTGCCGAAAAAGGAGGCCGAAGCTAGACTGTCAGCTCTTGCAGAAAAGATGGGCCTCATGCACCTTCTTTCCCATTACCCCAATGAACTGAGCCAGGGGGAAGAACAGCGAACCGCCCTTGCCCGGGCTCTCATCAAGGAGCCGCCAATCCTCCTTGCCGATGAACCGACAGCCAACCTGGATGAGGATAATAGCCGCATCGTCATTCATCTGCTCCTTGACTATGTGAAAGCGCACAACGCCCTAGTTTTTGTAGCAAGCCATGACCCTATGGTGATTCGTTCCTTCAGCCACATCCTGCCCCTTCATAAAGGAGGCGCCCATGCTTAGAAAAGCTGCGTTGCGGCAGCTCATCCACCGGCCCATGACAACCCTTCTCATGATACTCATCATGGGCCTTTCCCTTGGCATCAGCCTCTTTTTATCGGCCCTCCACGAAGGGATCCATGAAGGACTCACAAAGGCGACGGAACCGTTTAGCCTGCTTGTAAGCTCACCAGGAAGCCAGTATCAGCTCGTTCTGACGTCCGTCTTTTTACAGGACCGGCCCCTCCCCAACCTTCCCTATGAAGAAGTGGATGCTCTCTCAGGCCAGAAAAATCTCGTCAGGTTCGCCCTGCCCTTGGCCTTTGGTGATTCCTACGGAGGTTATCGCGTTGTCGGGACGACGGGCGGCATCTTTGCCATGACGACGGGGAAAAATAAGGACAAGTGGCTGATCCTTCAGCAAGGCCGTCCCTTTTCCGCGCCCTATGAAGCCGTCATTGGTGCGGACGTCGCGCGGCGCCTTCATCTAACCGTTGGATCCACCTTTTCTTCCCTCCACGGTCTCGTCCAAAAAGGCCGCGCCCACAAGGAGCATCCCTACACCGTCGTTGGCATCTTAACCGACGTCAAAGGGCCCTATAACCAGGCCATCCTGACTTCCATCGAGTCCATTTGGGACGCCCATGAGCACAAGAAGAATAAGAGGCTAGAGGCCAAGAAGGCGGATAATAAGACGCACAATGACCATAAGGAAGTAAGCGCCATCCTCGTCGAACCTGTAGGCTACAGCGAAGCCTACCAGCTTGCCGCAAAATATCAGCACCGCAAAGACGCCATGCTCGTCTTCCCGTCCCAGAGCATCGTCCAGCTCTTTAATCTCATGGGCTGCGGCGAAAGAATGTGGCAGAAAGTGGGACTTTTCCTCATAGTTCTTTCCACCCTTATCGTCGTTATGACAAGCTATCTTTCAAGCCTCTCGAGACTTCGGGAATATGCCATCATGCGTGCCCTCGGGGCTACGGGAAAAGACATTTCCCACATTTTCCTTTGGCAAAACGCCTTTCTCGTCCTTTGCGGCACCGCTGCAGGCACCCTTTTAGGAATCGGGGCCTATACTCTCTTAGCCCACGCCCTTGCGTCAACGACGGCCCTTTCGCTGCCACTTTTTTCCTTTTCACCGGTCATGGGAATCCTCCTTGCTGCCACGGTGGCAGCAACCCTTCTATTAAGTCTTATTCCTTTGAAAATCCTGAAAGAAAAACTGGCCTCCATGATGTGATCCTTAATAGAAAAACTCCTTCCAATCCATGCCGGAAGGAGTTTTTCTATTCTTACGATACGGCTTAGGCATCGCTGCGGGAGAAGCCATTTTTCATGGCCATGCTCGCTTCGTAAAGGACCTTGCCTAGGCAGGTATCGGTCTTTTCCTTTACCATAGCCGCCATGGCGGCATTGGCCTGTTCAAGGAAAGCCGTCACGCCGCCTTCGGCTTCTTTTTTATCCGTATCACAGATCATGGCGTGAGCCGCGGAGGCAACGGCCTTTTGGTAGCGCTCAATGGCACTTGCCGTGCGGGCATAGTGGGCATCGGCAAGGGCGCCGATGAGGCGATTAGCCCAGTAGAATTCTTCCGTCGACGGCACTGTCCCCGCATGGTTCAAATAGTCCGGTGTCTTCGTCACATTAGCATAAAACGGCACAAAGGCATTGAAGACATTGGAGCCTTCCGCAATCCACATAAGAGCCATACGGTCCTTTTTGGCGTAGGGCCGCAACTGGGTTAGGGCAACAAAGTTATTGCGATTGATGCCGATGGGACGATACTTGCCTTTCAGGGGATGGTCCACCTTGCTGTAACAGTCAAAAGGGGTTCCTTGGTAATGAGCACTGAGGACATACTTTACATCTTCGACAGTCACCTTCCGTTCCGGCATGAGGCACCAAGGCAGGTCATCATCTTCAGGACCGTAATCGGCATCAGGACCATCCCACAAGGCGGAATGGGGATTGAAAAAGCGCAGCATGAACCATGCCCGGGGCGTATTGTATGTGTGATCCGCATCATCATGACTGCCAAAAGCGGCCCGCGCGTCAAAGGCAAAATCCTTTTCAAGGGCATAGTCTTCTCCTTCATGGATGGTCAGGTCAAGGTGATTGTCCCGAATAAAGGAAATAAGGTCTGCGCTGCACATATGGTCTTCCTGAGCTCCAAAGGCATCGACAAAATCCAATAAATCGATTCCCTGCTGATTGGGCATGACCACATACCCATCATCAGGAACGCGTTTGGCAATCCAGTGATGACCGCCAATGCTTTCAAACCACCAAACTTCATTTTCATCCTGGAAACCGACACCGTTCATTTCATAGGTCCCATAGCGCATGATGAGGTCGCCCAGCCGTTTGACACCTTCCCGGGCACTGTGGATATAAGGCAGGACCAAGGTGAGCATGTCCTCTTCGCCAATGCCATCTTTTACAAGCGGATCGGCGCCAAGGACGCGGGGATTTGAGGTGATGGTCTCCGTTTCGCTCATGGCCACATTGAGCTCATTGATTCCCGCTTCTCCCCAAATACCTTCATCTGCTTGGGCATTTGGCATGGCTGTATAGCGCAGGGGCGTTTCGGTCAGCTCGATTTCAAAAGCAGACAGGACTGACCGATAGTGGCGGGGTTGGTCTTCAGGATTGACTGTAATAAATTTCTTCGGCGTAAAACTTCCCGCACCGGAATCCTCATTGCGGGCCATCATGGTCGAACCATCATAGGTTGCATTTTTTCCGACAAGCAGCGTTGTACAGGGCATACGGATCCTCCTTTATCTCTTGTCAAAACTTACCTAAAAGGAACGCAGAAGGCGTTCCATAAAATCCTATTCTCCACCCTCGCACAAAGGGCAGGGTATATTTTTATTGTAGGCGATAGGAGGCATCTTGGCAAGAAAGGCGCCGCATATAATTCCTACTAAGTTAATGTATTATCCTTTTCGCCATGCTGAAAAAACTTGAAATCTCTGATTTTTATTGCATTTTCTCAATTTCCTATGATATTATATGAATTATTCTCATTAGGTAGAACCTGATGAAGAAAGATCCATGGGGGGATCTTTTCCATTTTTCAAAAAAGAAAGGAAGTCCATTATGACCCAAGAAAACCAAACCCATGTCAAAGACACAGCCAAAAATGTCATGGCCCGCAACAATCCCCTTGCCCAAGGGCGTCAGCTCGCACTTTGGATAGGAGCCCTCATCATTGGTGCCGTTCTCGGCTGGATGAACGTTCCCTTCCTCAACCAACTCTTCAACTTCATCGCTACCGTCTTCACCCGCCTCTTTCAGTTCATTGCTGTACCGACCATTGCCTTGGCGGTCATTACGACCCTTTCCATGATGGGATCCAAGGAGGAAACGAAGAAAATCTTCAAGCACACCATCACCTATACCCTGCTCACGACTATCTGTGCCGCTGGGATCGGCCTGCTCCTGTATCTCTGGATCCAGCCGGGCAACCTGCCGACAGAGGCCATCGGTGCCGGCGTGACGAATGTCCCCCAGAACATTGGCAAGATGAGCTACTATGACCATATGCTCTCCGTCATCCCCAACAACATCCTGACCCCCTTCCTGACGGGGAACGTCCTTTCCATCCTGCTCATTGCCACCGCTGTTGGTCTTGCCTTTGCCTTTATGCCGGAAACGGAAAACACGAAAACCCTTCTGCGTGGCATCAATGGGGCCCAGGAAGTTCTCTTTGCCCTCATCCGTGCCCTACTGAAGGTTCTTCCCATCGGCATCCTCGCCTTTGCGGCCCAGCTGTCTTCCCAGCTTGAAGCCGGCGTCATCGTCGGTGCCCTAGGCCGTTATACGCTCGTCATCATGGCCGGGAACCTCATCCAGTTCTTCATCGTTCTGCCGCTCTTTCTCCTCATCCGCGGCCTCAACCCGGTCCGCGTCATGAAAGCCATGTCCCCGGCTCTTGCCGTTGCCCTCTTTACAAAGAGTTCCGCTGCAACGCTTCCTGTCACCATGGCTTCTGCGGAAGAAAACATGCGCATCAATCCCTCCATCAGCCGTTTCGTTCTCCCCATCTGCACAACCATCAACATGAATGGCTGTGCCGCCTTCATTCTTGTTACATCCATTTTCCTCATGCAAAATGGCGGCATGGAACTATCCTTTGGAACCATGATTGTCTGGCTCTTCATTTCTGTCTTTGCTGCCATCGGAAACGCCGGTGTACCCATGGGCTGCTACTTCCTTACCCTGTCGCTCATGAGCGGTGTCGGCGCCCCCATTGGCATCATGGGAATCATCCTCCCCATCTACACCATCATCGATATGATTGAAACCTGTGAAAACGTCTGGTCCGACTCCTGCGTCTGCAGTATGACCCAAAATGACCTGAAAGATGAAATTCCTTTCACGGTGGAAATAGAAGCCTAAGCACACGAAAAAGGTGCTTTTCCCCTTGATGGGATAAGGCCCCCAATGCTTTTAAGAAGCGTTGGGGGCCTATTTTGGGAGGCGAAAACAGTGCCGCAAGTCCACATAACGTCAAAAACCTTTTTTGACGCTCATTAAATTCCTTGTTATATTGGGCGCTTTCCTGACGGCATCTGCTGTATACTTTGAAACATCCGATTTTCTCCCATTCAGGCTTTGCTGAATCTTTGCCTTTCCTATCAATCTTTTTGATCGAACAAAGGGGAAAGCCAATCTTTTTGCATGCCCGTTCACCCTATTTTTCGCTAAAATGGAATCGTAGGGATATGACAACTTAGGAAGGAAGCGATTCATATGGTTTTGGACTTTTCATCAGGTTCTCTCCTCATCAAAGCCGATGCGGTCTGCACGACAGCCCTTGCGGCCATCATGCTCCTCATCGGGTACTGGATCAAGGACAAGAGCACGGCCCTCAGGCGCTACTGCATCCCGGCTCCTGTTGTCGGCGGTTTCCTCTTTATGTTCATCACCTTTATTGGCCATCAGACGGAAGCCTTTGCCTTCAAGTTTGATACCTACTATCAAAATCCCTTTATGCTGGCCTTCTTTACGACCGTAGGCCTCGGAGCAAGCCTCTCCCTCCTCAAAAAAGGCGGGACCTTGCTCATCATCTACTGGCTCACGGCAGGCGCCATTTCCATCTGCCAGAATGCCATCGGGATAGGAATCAGCATGGCTACGGGACTGGAAGCCCCTTATGCACTCCTGGCCTCAGCCATTTCCATGATTGGCGGCCACGGCGCGGCCGGTGCCTACGGAAAGACTTTTGTGTCCATGGGCTACCCAGCAGGTCTTGAAGTGGGGATGGCCGCGGCGACTTTTGGGCTCATCTCCGCCGTCCTTGTAGGCGGTCCCCTGGCCCGCGTTCTCATTGAGCGCCATCATCTGACACCGGATATGTCGGAAGATTTCAAGGATACAGGCGTTGAAAACGTCAACGCCGCCACAGGCGAGAAACTGGACGGTCTCACCATCATCAAGAACGTGACGGCAATCCTCGTCTGCATGGCCATTGGAACCGTCATTTCCGGGCGCATTGGGGCCCTTATCGGCATGAGCTTCCCCACCTATGTCGGAGCCATGTTCGTGGCAGTCATCCTGCGGAACGTCAATGAATCGGCTCATTTCTATCAGTTCAGCTTCTCCCTGGTGGATTCCATTGGCGACGTCATGCTGAACCTATATCTTGCCATTGCCCTCATGACCCTCCGTCTTTGGGAACTTTCGGGACTTTTAGGCGGCGTCATCCTCGTCGTTGCGGCCCAGGTCCTTTTCATGGTCCTTGTAAGCTATTTCATTGTCTTCCGGATCCTCGGGAGCAACTACGATGCGGCCGTCATGTGTGCCGGCCTATGCGGGCATGGCCTTGGTGCCACTCCATCAGCCATCGTCAATATGACGGCAGTCAAGGAAAAGTATGGCATGAGCCGCAAGGCCTTCATGATCGTGCCGATTGTGGGCGCCTTTCTCGTCGATATCATCTATCAGCCCCAGACGATTGCTTTCATCAAGTATTTCGTCCATGCCCTGAAATAGAGCATGGTTAAAGGCCCTTCTCCTTCGTAGGAAAGGGCCTTTTTGCGGCATAAAAAAGACCCCGCAGGGAAAGGAATCCTTTCCTTGCGAAGTCTCAGGATAACATTAGCAGAGCTTGGCCCCAGCCGGAATATGGGGATCAAGCATGAGAAGGTTCAGTTTGCGTTCTTCCCCTTCATTATATTCGGCGCTTAACAGCATCCCACAGGATTCGATGCCCATCATCTTGCGCGGCGGCAAGTTGACAATGGCAACGAGGGTTTTGCCGACAAGGTCCTCCGCCTGATAGTACGCCTTGATGCCTGACAGGATGGTCCGGTCCGTACCCGTTCCGTCATCGAGTGTGAACTGGAGAAGTTTCTTGCTCTTAGGCACTTCAAAACAGTCCTTGACTTTCACTACCCGGAAGTCGCAGCCAGCAAACTGATCAAAATCAACGAAATCCTTGAAGAGCGGTTCAATGGTCACATTGGAAAAATCAATCTTTTCCAGCGCCACGGTCTGCGGAGCATCCACCGTTTCAGCGGGCGCGGCTGGAGCAGCTGCCACAGATTCGTCTTTCTTTTCGAGTCCCAGGGGCTTCATGGTCGGGAAGAGCAGGACATCGCGGATGGAAGCCGAATCGGTAAGCAGCATGACAAGACGGTCAATTCCAATACCCAGACCGCCCGTCGGAGGCAGGCCGTGCATGAGGGCATTGATGAAGTCTTCATCCATCATACCGGCTTCATCATCGCCGTTATTGCGTTCTTCCACCTGTTTTTCAAAGCGTTCCTTCTGGTCGATTGGATCGTTGAGTTCCGTAAAACCATTGCAGATTTCAGAACCGTTGATGAAGCCTTCAAAACGATCCGTGACTTCTGGATCAGCAAGGCTGCTCTTAGCAAGCGGCGAGATTTCTTTAGGATGACCCATGATGAAGGTCGGCTGAATGAGGTTCTTTTCAACGAATTCATCAAAGAAGGCTTCCAGAATCTTGCCAGGGCCGAAGGTCGGCTGGATTTCGACGTTGGCATCAGCAGCCAGCTTGCGGGCCGTTTCAACATCGCGGACACCCGTAAAGTCATAACCGCTGAATTTCTTAACGGCTTCAACCATGGTCATACGAGGCCAAGGCGGAGTCAAGTCGATTTCCTTGCCCTGATAGGTGATTTTCATGGTGCCCAAGACGCGCTGCGCCGTTTCTGACACGAGTTTTTCCGTAATATCCATCATGGTTTGATAGTCACCATATGCTTCATAAAGCTCGATGGACGTAAATTCCGGGTTATGCTTGATATCCATCCCTTCATTGCGAAAAATGCGGCCAATTTCATAAACCCGTTCCAGACCCCCTACAATAAGGCGCTTCAGGTTCAATTCCGTCGCAATGCGCAGGTACAAATCGATATCAAGGGCATTATGGTGGGTCACAAAAGGACGGGCCGTAGCCCCGCCGGAAATAGTATTGAGGACCGGCGTTTCCACTTCAAGGTAGCCTTCATTATCGAGGATATTGCGGATACTTTTGATGATTTCCGTACGTTTGACAAATGTGTCGCGGACTTCGGGGTTTACAATGAGGTCCACATAGCGCTGACGATAACGGATTTCCTTGTCCTTGAGGCCGTGCCATTTTTCCGGCAGCGGTTTCAGGGCCTTAGAAAGGAATTCGAGCTTTTTCACGCGAATGGATGGTTCACCCATATGGGTTGTGAAGACTTCGCCTTCTACGCCGACGATATCCCCAATGTCCAGGAGTTTGACCACACTGTAATTATCTTCTCCCAACTCATCCTTGCGGACATATAGCTGAATCTTACCAGACTTATCGAGAAGGTCCATAAAAGCGGTCTTGCCGTGACCGCGGATAGCCGTCAACCGTCCGGCAACACGGACTTCAGCGCCCTTTTCTTCCAGTTCCTTGACCTTGTCATGGACTTCTTTATTATGATGGGTCACCTTATAGGCATGACCAAAAGGCAGGATACCCTTTTCTTCCAGCTTATGCATCTTGTCCATACGGACAGCGACTTGTTCGCTGACTTCTTCAGCAGCGCCCGTATCCACAGCGGGCTGGTTCTTCAATTCTTCCGACATTCATTTCACTCCTTGGCTGCAGCTTTTTTCTTCTTCCCTGCACTGGGTTTGGCAATGCTGACAATCTTATAGCTCAGCTCACCAGCCGGCGTCGGAACCTTGCATACGGAACCCACTTTTTGGCCCAAGATGGCCTTGCCTACAGGGGATTCGTTGGAAATGCGGGGAGGATCGGCCATGGGGTCAGCTTCCGTCGTACCCACAACCGTGTATTCCTCTTCTTCTTCCGTTTCCATATCTTTGATGGTGACCTGGGATCCCAAGGAAACCACCTTTTTATTGATTTCGGAATCCTTGATAACCTTTGCATTGCGGATCATCTTTTCCAAGGTGAGAATACGGCCTTCGACAAAGGCCTGTTCGTTCTTGGCGTCATCATATTCGGAGTTTTCGCTGATATCACCATAGGAAATAGCGACCTTCAGCCGTTCTGCCACTTGCTGTCTTTTTTCAGAACGAAGATAGTCCAATTCGTCTTCTAACTTTTTGAGACCTTCTTCAGTTAAAATTGTTTCCTGTTCAGCCATCGTTCACGACTCCTTTTCGGCTTTGATCCCACAAAACCGGCCCATTTGGCCGCCGTGGGGACAGTTTCGGTAAAACTACCGTATCTTGTAAATTATAGATTAGATCCGGGGAGATGTCAATAAATGAGGAGGGCTGTTCCACCTGTTTTTACTCGGTGCAGGGCTCGCACCAAGTCTCAGCACGTGGTCCCATCCTTGCTTTTTTAGATGGATGAAAGGGGGTCATAAAAGCATGACGCATCGCAGCATGGAACGTACCGCAATTTCATGCTGAAGCCCTCCCAAAAATGCTATTGTTCGTCTCATCCTGGAATGATTATAGCGGCATTCCCCGTTACACAAAAACAATGCCGCTATTTTTGCCATCCGCCTGATACGATGTCAGACGAAGATAAGGGGTAAAAGGGCGCTGCACTCCGACCCATCACCGAAAGGACCTACACGCTGCGCAGCTTCAGGCAGCTTTTGCTCTTCTGTCCAAACAAGGGGATGGATTGGCGCTAAGAGGCCAACGTGGCTTCAAAGTGCGTTTCTGTCAAAAAGAAAGCTAAAGGAAAAGGCTTGAAGCCAGAAGAAAAAACGTGACGCTCAGCCCCAAACCAATTAAGCCGTGGAGAACGCTCGCTCACTTCTCCACGGCTTTTTGCTTGAGGCTCCGATCTAGTTTTCTTCGCTTATCCTTTGCAGCTCGTGCAGTCCTTGGTCTGGGGTACAAGGAGTTTCCACAGACAGCCTTCCAGAAGGACGCCTTCATGGGGATTGGTTCCTTCATTCAAGGTCGTTTCAATGACAAAACTCAAAAAGTCCGCTGCATGCTGGACGGCAAGGTTCAGATCCTTCCCGCGCAGGATGTAGGCAAGAAGCGTGCTGGTAAAGATATCTCCTGTACCGCAGGTCCCAAAGGGGAGTTTTGGTACTTCATACTTTTCCGGGAAAAGCTGACTGTCCGTCTGACTGGCAATGGCAATATGGCCGCTGTCCGTAGGAACACTCGTAATGACGATTGCTTTGGGTCCCAGAGAAAGGAGCTTATCGCACAGGGTTTCGAGTTCCTTATCCGTCGGGGGCTTCGCCTGATAGGGTGTATCCGTAAGGAGACAGGCTTCGGTGTAATTGGGCGTAATGAGTGTTGCATGGGAAACAAGCTTTTTCATGGAAGCTGCCATGGTCTCATCAAAAACAGGATAGAGTTTTCCGTCGTCGGCCATGGCCGGATCGACAACAACGCTCTTCCCCCCACCACCAAAACGGCCGATGGCATCAATCACCACATCAACCTGGGCCGAACTTGCCAAAAAGCCGCTGTAAATGGCATCAAAGGAAAGGCCCAGTTCCTGCCACTTATCCATGGACGATGTCATTTCATCTGTAAGGTCCTTACTATGGAACTTGCCATAGGTCAGGTTATTGCTGTAAAGGGCAGTCGGGAAGGGACAGACCTGGCTTCCCAAGGCTGACAGGACCGGAATGGCAGCCGTCAGCGAACAGCGGCCAAAGCTGCAGAGATCATGAATAGCAAGGACGCGATTTATTTTCATGGTGAAAACCCCTTTCTTTTTCCGTGTTTTTCCTATTGTAAGCCTCTTCAGGGCCATTGAAAATGCACGGTTTTCCTCTTAAACCAGCAAAGACCGTGCCTGCTGCAGGATGGGGAAACCCCAATTTTGGGCATAAAAAAAGACATCGCCCAAGCGATGACTCAATATTCCGTATAAAAAATGGTGCCGGGGACCGGAATCGAACCGGTACGGAGATTACTCTCCGAGGGATTTTAAGTCCCTTGCGTCTGCCAGTTCCGCCACCTCGGCAGATTTGAACATCCATTAAAAAAATTGGAGGCGACACCCAGAATCGAACTGGGGATAAAGGTTTTGCAGACCTCTGCCTTACCGCTTGGCTATGTCGCCAACAATTTGGAGCGGAAAACGAGATTCGAACTCGCGACCCCCACCTTGGCAAGGTGATGCTCTACCACTGAGCTACTTCCGCATAAAAAGTGGTGCCTCAGCGCAGAATCGAACTGCGGACACAGGGATTTTCAGTCCCTTGCTCTACCAACTGAGCTACCGAGGCATTGGCGACCCAGGACGGACTCGAACCGACGATCTCCGCCGTGACAGGGCGGCATTCTAACCAACTGAACTACTGGGCCGTATCAGTGTCTTTCGCAACTGACTTGTTTAGTATACAGTAAAACGCCTAATGTGTCAACAAACTTTTTTATTTTTTTCAAAAAGCAGGGAAAGGCCCTTCCTCGTATGGCAGCGGTACGACTTTCACAGGCGACGCGCCAGTCCTACCGTCCCGTTTGCGCTGATCAATGCCGCATCCTGCCACAAAGGTGCTCACGAGGAGGCTCAAAAAAATCAGGGCCATAATCATTCGTTTCATCCCGGTCTCCTTTTTTACATCGTTAGCCTTCCCCTCCGATCCCCTTTCATCAATGCCACAAGGTTTTCTGCCGCCTCCTGTTTGAGCTTTACGAAGGATTCTTCCGTTGCATAGGAAATATGGGGCGTTACGATAATCTGAGGCACACCATAAAGGGGACTTTCGGCAGTAAAAGGTTCGTTTTCCACCACATCAAGGAGCGCGCCTGCAATCGTTCCTTTCTTTACAGCCCCGGCAAGGGCCTTTTCATCCAGAAGACTCCCCCGGCTTGTATTGATGAGATAACTGCCTTTTTTCATAAGGGACAGGACGCGCGCATCGACAATATGCCGGGTATCCGGTGACGCCGCCAGATGAAGGCTCACAAGGTCACCGTTAATAAAGGCCTCTTCCAAGGTCACGGGAATGACGCCGTCTTCCTGCATCTGTTTACTTTTATCGCTGCGATTATAGGCTAGGACGGTCATGCCCATGGCTTTGGCCTTTAGGGCTGTCCTGCGCCCAATATGACCATATCCCGCAATGGCGAGGGTAAGACCTGAAAGGCGGTGCGGTAGGGCGGGAATGGCGCGCACGCCCCACGGGGACTTTTCATTGTGCTTGAGGAACAAAGGCAGGCGGCGCACAAGAAAAAGCGTGCCCATGATGACATATTCTGCAATATCCTCAGATGAGTAAGCGGTCACATTGCGCACGCCAATACCTCGCTTTTGGGCAGCGTCAAGGTCCACGGCTTCATAGCCCGTTCCATAGAGGGAAATGGCTTTAAGGCGGGGCATCTTGCTAAAGACCTCGTCACCAAGGGGTACGTTTACCTGAGCAAGGAGCCCATCCACTGTGCTGCCAAATTCCTCAAGGTCATGCCAAAAATCATAGCAAGAGCGGCGGAACATAACGCCGGGAAAGGCTTTTGTAAGAAGGGATATCTCCACATCGTACGCATTCCATTCCTCATCGATGATCCAAATGACCATGACCGCCGCCCTCCTTTCTTATGCAAAAAATTCCGTGACTAAATCTTCCAATGCCTTCTGATCGCTGGCACCCATTGTTTCACGGGCCGAATGCATGGCAAGGAGCGCCACGCCAAGGTCCATGGTGCGGATCGGTGTAATGGCAGAAGCCATGGAACCAAGGGTGCTGCCGCCTTTGATATCACTGCGGTTGACATAAAGTTGGTAAGGAATATTTTTTCTATCACAAAGTCCCTTAATCACGGCAACCGCCTCCGCATCACCTGCATAGGACTGACTGCATGCCTGTTTGAGAGCCAATCCCCTGCCAAGGACGGGCCGATTTGTGATATCACATTTATCAACATAATTAGGATGGAAAGCGTGGGCCACATCAATGCTCAGCATAAACCCCTTTGCCATATCCTCAAAAAGAGCCTCTTCCGTAAGGTCAAGAGTTTTATAGATACGGTGCAGGGTATTATGAAGGACAAGGGAATTGGCCCCCTGCTTAGTCGTGCTCCCTACCTCTTCGTTGTCAAAAAGACCGATGAGGGCGACACCCTCTTCTGCTTTGCCATTTACAATGCCTTCGAGGCATGCCTTGCAGCTTGTGAGGTTATCCAGACGCGGAGATGACACAAAATCATCATGTAACCCAAAGGTACAGCCATCTTCTGTCGGGTAAGCCGAAAGATCAAAGGAAAGAATATCCTTTTCACAGCATCCGAGCTCTTTTGCAAGGAACTTTTCAAAGAACGCGCTCTCTTTTTCGTCTTCCCCGATAAGGGCTGCAAGGGGTAGGATATCCTTTTGCTTATTCCATTTATAACCATCATTCACTTCCCGATTCATGTGGATGGCAAGACTGGCCATGGTAAGAAGGGGCCGTCCAAAATCAACAAAATGGGTCTTTGGCTGGAAGGGATCTTCTGTCCGTGTCACGATCTTACCGGCAAGGGAAAGGGGCCGATCCATCCAGGTGCTCACAATCATACCGCCATAGCCTTCAATATTGAGCGTGCCATACCCATGGGTCCGTACTTCGGGGGCAGGTTTCAGACGAAAAGAGGGAAAATCCGTATGGGCCGCCGCAAGCTTTAGGCCCCGCGTTCCTTTTTTCCCTGTTCTGAACGCAAGGAGACAGGAATCAAAAACGGTGACAAAATATTTGCCATTGGGTTTCAGCTTCCAATCCTTTTCTTCCTTAAGTTCCGTAAAGCCTGATTTTTCAAGAATAGCCTTGCTGGAAAGGACCGTATGATAGGGAGACGGGCTGGTCTTGATGAAAGAAAGTAGGGATTTGATGGTTTGTTTCATGGGAAATTTCCTCCTTGGTTCTTGCATTGATTTCTGGCACAATGTCTCTTGTTACAGTGTACTTGATTTACGGAGTTTCCTCAATAGGGTTTAGTGATTTACGCAGCGCAGAACCGTCTTTCTGCATTAGAATTACTCAGTTCCCGACTTTATTTAAGAAGCCGCTGGACCTATCTTCGTTAGAGGACCCCCATCATCACGAATTGACTTTTCTTGTAGCAATTTGCAAAATTTTCTGTTAAGATGAGTGTAATTTCATATGGTTCCCCCATTTCTACTCTCATTCCACTAGGAGGTATTCGCAATGAATCAACCCACATCCAGCAAGAACAAAATCCTTACCTGGCAAGCCCTAGGTCTCATGACCTTTTCCTCAGTCTGGGGCTTTGGCAACATCGTCAATGGCTACGCCAATCAGGGACTCAAGGCCGTCGTCAGTTGGATCATCATGTTCACCATCTACTTCATTCCCTACACACTCATGGTCGGTGAAATGGGGTCTACCTTCAAAGACAGCCAAGGCGGCGTCTCTTCTTGGATTCGGTCCACGTCGAGCGCTAAATTGGCTTATTTTGCTGGCTGGACCTACTGGATCTGCCACATGCCCTACTTAGCACAAAAACCACAAAGTATGCTCGTTGCCTTGGGCTGGGCCATTTTTCGCAATGGATCGCTGACAAAAATGATGTCGCCCTTGGTGCTTCAATCCATTGCTCTCATCCTCTTTTTCTTCTTTTTATGGTATGCCTCTCGGGGCATCCGCTCCTTGAAGCACATTGGCGCCCTGGCAGGGTCCACAAAGGTCATCATGTCCTTTCTTTACATCCTTCTGGCCCTCGCGGCTCCCTATATTACAGAAGCCAAGACCTTTACCTATCGCCTTGATATGGAAACCCTCATGCCCACCTTCGACTTTGACTATATGACAACCCTTGCCATCCTCGTCTTTGCTGTTGGCGGCTGCGAGCGTCTTTCCCCTTACATCAATAACCTCAAGAACCCAAGCCGTGAATATCCTCGTTCCATGATTTTCATGACCATCATGGTCTGTGTCACGGCTATTTTGGGCACCTTTGCCATGGGGCTCATGTTTGACCCCCAGAATGTTCCCAAGGACCTCATGATGAATGGTTCCTATTACTGCTTTGCAAAACTTGGCGAATACTACGGCGTCGGTCAAACCTTTGTCGTTATTTTTGCTCTCTGCACCCTCATTGGACAAGCTTCAACCTTAGCCGTTTCCATCGACGCGCCCATCAAGATCCTCCTTGCTGACGTTGATGAAAAGTTCGTTCCTGAACGCTTCCGCAAAATCAACAGCCGTGGAGTTCCTGTTACAGGCTATCAACTGACTGCGCTGCTTGTGGGCATCCTCATCATCGTGCCCGCCCTCGGTATTGGCGATATGACAAGTCTCTACAACTGGCTCATGCGTCTAAATGCCGTATGCATGCCCCTGCGTTACCTCTGGGTCTTTTATGCTTATATGATGCTCAAAAAAAATCAGGATCGCTTCCAATCTGACTATCATTTTGTCAAAAGCGCAGCCCTTGGAAAAATGGCCGGCGCTTGGTGCTTCTTCTTTACGGCCTATGCCTGCTTCATGGGCATGTTCCCTCGCGGCGTGGCAGCCTATTCTCCGGCCTGGACCTTCCAATTTACCCTGAACATCTTGACTCCCCTTGTACTTTTTGGCATTGGCGTCATCCTCCCCTACCTTGCCAAAAAGGAACGGGAAAGACGGGCACAATAACTTTTACGGGGGAACCAAGGAAAGCATCCCATAGGGACGCTTTCCTTCCAATCAGCAACTAAAAAAGGGACTGAGAAAAATGAAGATTGCATTTTTCTCAGTCCCTTTTTGTATTACATCAATAGGCCAGCAGGAAGGAACGGAAGAATTCCACGCTCGCCGGCAGGGCGTCCACAGGAATGTGTTCATTGACCTGATGGGCAGCACCCCACCGATTATCATGGACATGGCCCGTAAATAAAAGGACCGTATCGGTTATAGGCTTATAGTAGCGCGTATCCGTAGCTCCCAGCATGAGAAATGGAATGGCAAGGAGTTCATTGCCATAGACGGCATGAAGGATCTTTGTAAGAAGACGATAGGAATCGCTGTCAGGCGTCGAGGCAGGTACAGGATCCTTGCCAGAAATATGGCGGATCTTGACGCCTTCCGGCAGGAACCCTTGGAGACGTCTTTCGACCGATTCCACTGTATCGCCCTGCAGGATGCGGACACTAAGTCCCACAGCGGCATGACTGGGCAGTACATTAGGCTGGGTACTTGCCTGGGCCATGGTAAACGCTACCGTCGTATGAAGCATGGCATCAAGGGCAGGATCTTCCTGCGCAAGAGTACAGAGGGCTTCAAAATGCCCTTTCGGATCAGCGTAAATGCTGCGTACCGGTTCTTCCTTTAAGGGAGCCGTCGCTGCGAGCTGTGCTTCTACAAGCGGCGTCAAGCGATAGGGAAACGGATGGGCTTCAATGGCAACCACCGCCTTTGCGACAGCGCCCAGGGCCGTGCCATTGCCTGGCTTGCTCGAATGCCCGCCCTTGCGGTCACAGTAGATTTCGTAGTTGACGGCCGCTTTTTCGCCAAGACCGATATGAGCGGCAAGACGGCCGCCAGCTTCCGGGAAAAGTCCGCCCCCTTCATCAAGGATGGTACCAATATGGACACCCTTTTCCGCTAAATGGTCCACGAGGCGCTGGGCTCCGTCCACATCATTTTCAAGATACACTTCCTCACTGTAGCCCAAAGACAGGTAGAGGTCGTAATCAGGCCGGAAGCCTTCGGCAAAAAGGGATTCCAAGGCTTCCAATTCACTAAGGACCAAATGTTTGCAGTCCGTCGTGCCCCGGCCATAGACCGAGCCATCAAGGAGAAGACCTGAAAACGGATCATGACTCCATTGGCTGCGGTCCCCAATCTCCACCACATCCTGATGGCTCATGAGAAGAAGCGGCTTTTTTGCGGTCTCCTTGGGATGATAATGAAACTGGAGACCAGCCCGGCCCACGCGGTCCACTTCCATCACTTCATAGACATGGGGATAAAGCGTTTCAAAGAGCTTGTGGAGTTTTTCAAATTCAGACCAATCGACTTTGTTAACGTCGGAATTTGAGACCGTCTTCATTTGGATCATTTGGGAAAGATGGTCGGCAAGGATTTCTTTTGTTGGTACGGTCATCTTGGCAGCTCCTTTCAATGATTACCACGCAGGAACAAGGGCTCCTTTGGCTTTTTCGTTGATATAGTTCTTAACGGCATCTGTTTGGAAGATCTTGACAAATTTCACATAGGTGGGATTATCCTTATCTTCTTCACGGGCAGCAATGATATTGACATAAGGACTCGTATTGTCTTCCTTGGCAATAGCAAGGTTCGGGTCAAGTTTGGCTGAATTGGCGTAGCCGGCATTGATGACAGACGCTGCCGTATCATCCAGGCTGCGCGGCAGCTGGGCCGCTTCCAGTTCAAGGATCTGCAGGTGTTTCGGATTGTCCGTAATGTCGTTGACCGTCAGATCGGAGGCCTTGACGCCGTCTTTGACTTTGATAAGGCCAAGCTTGCTCAGCATCAGGATGGCACGGCCGCCATTTGAAGGGTCATTTGGAATCGCAATCTTATCGCCATCTTTCAGTTCCTTGATATCCTTGATCTTGGTCGAATATAGTTTCAAAGGAGCCAAGTAGGTCTTGCCAATGGAGACCAGCTTCGTGCCGTTTTTCTTGTTGAAGGCATCAAGGAAAGGACCATGCTGAAAAGAGTTCAGGTCGATTTCCTTTTGGGCAAGTGCCTGGTCCGGTGTTACATAATCAGAAAAGACCTTCAGCTCCACATCAAGGCCCTGTTTTTTGGCTTCGTCCTTGACAAACTCCATGATTTCTTCCGAGTAACCCGGCGTAATGCCTACAACGATCTTTTTCTTTTCTTCCGGCGCCTTTTCCGTCTTCTTTTCGCCGCCGCACCCAGCTAGGAGTGCAGCCGCTGCAAAGACCGCCAGAGTCCCTGCCGTCAGTTTTTTGAGGTTCATTGTGCATCTCTCCTTTTTTCCTCTCCATCGACAAGCAGTAAAAAAGCGCCATCTATACAGATGACGCTGACCTTCGTTTGAACGCTCATCTGCCAAGCCGCATGGCCTGTTGGAATTAGCACCTTCCCATTCGGGGGTTGCCGCAGCTTCATAGGGCCAAATCCCTCTGCTGCTCTCGATGAAGGGTTGTTAACGGGTATGAGTTTACATTTTTGACGAACAATTGTCAAGAAATTCCTATTTCCGTAGTATAATTTCTTATTTTTTCTCTCTTTTTGTATGTTTTGATACAACAGCATCGAAGTTTTTCTGTAAAAAGAGGATTATTGTGCGGAAAACCCTGCCTCCATCAGCAGGGTCCTTGCCTTTTCATAGTCTTTTTCAGGCACATCGATATAGTAGAAATTGCGGTCGATCTTGCCTTGGGGACCAAAATCCCGGATATCAAGCTTGGCTCCGCAGCCGCAGATGGGGGCCTCACCGGGAAGCTCCGTTACGGAAAGCTTCAGGCCCGCCTCTTTAAGAAGGGCTTGGGCTCTTTTCCATTCCTCTTTTTTGCCACGTTCCTTATAGATGAGTTTTTCTCTAACAAAAAGTCCCATGACACGCGTCTCCCTTCCCCCTATTCATAATCAAATAAACCGTCATTTTTTTCTTCCAGCGCCTTGATTACATGGTAGGCAAAAGCATTATAGGGCGTGGGGATGCCAAGGGCTTCTCCCATTTCCACCATACGGCCGCACAGCATATCAATTTCTGTATGGCGGTGGTGATCCAGATCCTGCAGCGTAGAATGGCGCACGGCAGGGCTCTCGCTCTTGGTATAGCCCGCACCCTTGCCATTTTTCCCCGGTTCCAGGATAGCCGTATGAAGACTGATTCCCTTGGCTTTTGCCACGAGGACAACCTCTTCTTCAAGCCGTTCCTTCAAAAAACGCACGTGTTCGGAATCAGCATAGGCCCCGGTTCCGCAGCCTACAATCGCTTGAGGGATATTTTGGCCAATATTGAAGAGGAACTTGGCCCAAATATCACTTTCGATGGTGCGGCTCATATGGGTCAAGAGCGGAGTCCGTGCGAAAAAGGCCTTCAGGGCTTCAAGCTGTACCTCATCCCGTTGTGACAGGGGCGCAGGTTTTCCATAGTAAAGTCCCCGGATACCTTGAGGTTCCTTGAAAGTCACTTGATCGATTCCCTCTTTTCC
>NZ_AWUR01000033.1:0-23488 GCF_000468835.1 Acidaminococcus sp. BV3L6
TTTTTAACTGTCTTCAAGGGCTTTTTTTAGGGCTTCAATACCGGGAGCAATGTCTTCTTTGGCAATTCCTGCAAAAGATAGGAGAAATTCCGGTTTTTTGCTGTCTGTGGAAGATGTAATGGGGGTGATTTTGATGCTGTGCTGGCTTGCTTTTTCAGCAAGTGCTTGGGCGCTCATTTCATAGGAAAGGGCGATATGAAGGTCAAGGCCTGATTCAAGGCTGAGGAATGTAACTCTTTTGCCAAAGATGCGCTGTAGGGTGTCTTGGAGAAGGACGCTTTTTTCCCGATAGCGATTGCGCAGTTTTTTTACGTGTCGCGTTAAGTGGCCTTCCTCAATATAGGATGCAAGGGCCAGTTGCTCTACTGTGGACGAAGTCTGGTTGTAAAAAGGGGCTATTTTTTGAAAGCGGGGAAGAAAGCTTTCCGGCAGGACCAAATAGCTGATACGCAGGCTTGGCAGCATGGTTCGGGAAAAGGATCCGACATAGATGATGCGCTCACGATTGCCAAAACTGTGTAGGGCTGGGACCGGATGATGGAGATAGCGGAATTCCCCATTGTAATCATCTTCGAGGAGATAGACCCGTTCAAATTGTGTTGCGACAATGAGGTTGCTTCGTTCCTTTTCCGAAAGGGCCCGCCCTTTGTAGGGGTTTGTGGGACTGACAACGAGCAGTTCCGGCCATGATTTGGAGGGAACAGCGGGGTCATAGCGATCCGTGGTCCATCCCATGAGGTGAAACATCCATTCAGCTTGGGGAAAGCCGGGAGCTTCGAAACTGACTCGTTTTTCCTCGACAGGAAGCAGAGGGATGAGTATGGACAGAAGGGATTGGAGACCGGCGCCGACAAGGATCTGTTCCGGGCGGCAGACAACTCCCCTTGATTGGTAGCTGTAGCGGGCAAGGACTTCCCGGAGACGAGGTTCCCCTTGGGGATCGCCGTAACCTGAGAGCGTATCAGGACTGTGCAGGACACGGCTGATGGCGCGGCGCCAGAGCACGGTGTCAAAAGTGGTCGTGTCAATGTAATGGTTGGCAAAATTAAAGGAAGGACGGTGGAAAGACTCCTCCTGCAAGGGGGGCATTTCCACTGGTACTGCCGGTTTGGTGAGGGTAATGCGGAAGCCGCGGCTTGGCAGGTTCTGTACATATCCTTGATCGATGAGGATCTCATAGGCTGCTTCCACGGTTGTGCGGCTCACTTTGAGGTCTTTTGTGAGTTTGCGGATGGAAGGCAGCATGTCTCCGCCCTGCAGATGATCTTCCTGAATCTCATCCCGAAAGTAACGGGCCAGTTGTTTATAGAGGGGCTGTCCATCTTTTTTTGCCTTAAAATTAAAGGTTGTTGTCATGGTGTGACCTTCTTAGTTGAAATATCTCCCCTATTTTATCATATTTTGGGCTTTTTGCAGCCATCCCAGAATCGATTTTTTGGAAAGAAGGATTGAGAAAAGCCGAAAGAGTCGATATAATGAAAAGATAAAATGGCTTTATTACAGGAAAAGCGTTTGTGGGAAGGGGAACCAGATGCGTAAATTTTTGGCGCTTAGCGCCTTCTTACTCTTATTGGCGGCGGGCTTTCTCCCTCAAGGGGAAGCGGCTCAGTTCTTTGCCCAGCATTATACCTTTACGGCAGAAGGCCAGTTGCAGCCCCCGCTTTCCGTAGAATTTGTCAAAGGGGATGTGCGGCCCATCAGTGCTGTCCTTGCTGGTCTTCATGATGGGGCAAAGGTCATGACCCTTGCTTATCATGAACATGGACAGATTGCCCTCTATTCTTTCCAAAAAGGGAACCAATACGTTCTTTATCGGCTTCGCTTCCGAGAGAACCAGGAGGATCTGTTGATCCTGTCCTATGGACCGCGGGGTGCGGGAAAGACGGAACTGAGGGACCTTTCCGTCATCGGTGCCGACGTGCTGGGGAACGTACGGCCGCTTCCCATTGCTGGGTTCCAGCCAGTGGCAGTCTTTAACAGCCCCCTCCAGATCCGGAAAGATGAAGCCATCCTCTTTATTGACCGGGCCCCAAAGGTCTTGTCCCTAAAATGGGATGCACAGGCTGAGCAGTACGTGGTAAGCGGGATCCTTTGATCTAGTTTTGATCTGTCAGTGGTCAGCAATAACATCATATGATGAAGGAAGGACCAGGAAAATTCCTTGATTTTCCTGGTCCTTGTTTGTACGCCCGGCATGGGCGCATTCTTAAGGGTGAAAGTCCCTAGACTGCCTTAGTCGGGGGAAAGTCATAGCCGAACACCAAAGGAGACATCGTGAGGTGGAATCTGAAGGAAGGGGCAGGCAAATTTCTGACCTGACAAAGAGAATCCGCATAAGGCCAATTTGAGATGGATAAGGTCGCCAAACAGATTAAAGTCCCATAGCGATTTGGAATCCCAAAGGGTAGATGCGGCAGGTGAAGGGAGAAAAAGAGTGCGTTCTTACCCGGGGAGGCCTCACGAACATGGCTGGATCCATGAAGTTGGCGGCCATGGCCCAAACAAGATTTAGCGTGAGGAGTCAGCTGAGACCATAGTACTGGATGGTCTATAGCCCGTCTAGGAAGAACCGAATTTTAGGAGATGTCAGTTAATGAAGGGAGTCAAGTGGGGAACTAAAAGCAGAAAACTTCATAGAGAAGGTTGCCAGCAAAAAGCAGCTGCCAAGCAGCAAGGATATGCGGGAACGCCTATCCCTGTAAGGACTGCCGAACACAACGACATCATTGCAAACTTGTGAGCGGACAGTCTGTTGGAGCAAATCCTGACGCGGGACAACCTGAATGCCGCATACCACGGAGTAAAAGAAATAGCCCGTCATGGTTACATAACCATGACGGGCTATTACAAGCACGTTTATGAAAACTAGGAAACCGCCGTGTACCGAACGGTAACGGTACGCGCGGTGGTGTGAGAGGTGGGGGTTCCACTTGGAAATCCCTTTTACTCAATCGGTCAGCGCAGGCTTTCCTCGATATGGGCGAGGTTTTCCTTCATTCGTTCCAGATAGCCCTTTCCGTTCTCGCTGGTTTCCATGGTGTAGATGGGAACCGTTTTGGCCCCAATTTCCCGGGCTAGGGTTTCCGAGGTCTTGGGACTGACCTCAGATTCCGTAAAGATGGTCTTGATGCCTCGGGCTCGGCAGTAATCCAGGAGACGGGCCATCTGTTTGGCACTTGGTTCTCCTTCGGCAAAGACGGATTCGATACTGTCCATATGGAGCCCAAAATCCCGGCAAAGGTAACCAAAGGCCGCATGGCCGGCAACAAAATCCTTGTGGCCAATCTTTTCAAAACGCGGCTGGTATTCCTGATAAAGGGATTGAAGCTGTTTCTTGTAGGAAGCGGCATTTTTTTTGTAGGTTTCTTTATGGACCGGATCGGCTTGGGATAGGGCATCGGCGATGTTTTGGACTTCAATTTGGGCGGCCGTCAGGCTGAGCCATGCGTGGGGATCATAGGGCCCGTGATGGTGATGCTCCTTTTCCTCAGCGCCGTGATTGTCCTCATCTTCCTCTTCCAGGGGAATGGGGGTGACGCCTTTAGAGGCCTCGACAACGATCAAATTGGGATTTCCTGATGTTTCCGCGATTTTCTGGGCCCACGGTTCCATTCCCAGACCATGGACGATGAGGAGTTTGGCATTGTGCAGGGTCTTCATCTGATCGGCTGTAGGGGAAAACCCATGGGGCTCTGTGCCTTCGGGAATCAAGGAAACGACGTGGATGGCGTCGCCGCCCACTGCCTGCGTAAATTCCTTCATCGCATTGAAACTGACAACCACTGTGAGTTTTTCATCCGCTTTTTTTTCGGTGGGCGCACCGCCGCATCCTGAGGCCAGAAGACCGAGAATGAGAAAGGCTGCAAGAATAAATTTTTTCATGGTACCTCCTTCAATTTGTTGCAAATCATTTGCAATAACGAATTCATTGTACCATGGTCGGATTCGTTCGTCAATAGTTGCAAATGCCTTGCATTTCTATGGGCATCCTTCTATAATAGGAAGACAATAAATGGGTTTCTTGGTGCTGATTGTTTTCCAAGACGCTTTTTGAGAAAGGATTGAGCCATGCTTTCATTATCCCATATTGATTTTGCTTATGAAAAGGGACCCCTTCTCCTTCAGGATTTATGCATGGAAGTCCATGATGGGGACTATGTAGCGGTCGTAGGTGAAAATGGCAGCGGCAAGAGTACGCTCATTAAAATCATGCTGGGCCTCCTGCGTCCTCTTCACGGGACCCTCACTTCCACATTCCGTCAGGCGGCCTATGTCCCGCAGCCCACTGATCTTATCAATAAGCAGTTTCCCATGACCGTGGCTGAACTGCTCCATTTTCAGGCCCGGCTCCTTAAGCTCAAGGATGTTGAGGCAGAACAGCGGGCGTTGGCACAAGTTGGCATGGGCGAATTTCGCAATCATTTGATTGGTGCCCTTTCCGGCGGGCAGTTCCAGCGTGTCCTTGTGGCCCGGGCCCTTCTTGGCAACCCGGACTTCATCATCTTGGATGAACCATCGACGGGCATGGACTTGCGGTCCCAAGAGGCCCTATATCCCCTGATTTCGGAGCTTCATGAAAAAAAGGGGGTTACCATGATTACAGTGGAACATAATCTTCGTTATGCCGCCCACTATGCATCGACCTTCTTCCATATGGTGAGAGGCCGGGGCCATTTCTGTACGCCCGAGGAGTATCTTGCTGAATATGTAGCAGATAATGGAGGTGGTTCCCATGTTTGAATATACCTTCATGCAGAATGCGTTCATTGTGAGCCTATTGATCTCCCTGCTTTGTCCGCTCATTGGTATTTTTCTTGTCCTGCGCCGCTATTCCATGATTGGGGATGCGTTGAGCCATGCTTCCCTTGCAGGGGTAGCCATGGGCCTTCTTTTAAAATCCACACCCATCATGGGAGCCTTCTGGATGACCTCATTTTTTGGCCTTTTGATTGAAGCCCTGCGGGAACGGTTCCGCCGCTATGCAGAGCTGACTCTCGTCATTGTCATGTCTTTTTCTGTGGGGCTTGCCATTACCCTTGTGAGTTCAGGTCTTGTCAAGGCGAATATCGATTCCTTCCTTTTTGGCAGCATCCTCACCGTTGGACGTGAGGAAGTTTATCTTGTGGGGGCTTTGACCTTTGTTTCTGTTCTCGCTGTATGGGGGCTTTATCCCCAGCTTGTCATGCTGTCCTTTGATGAAGATGGTGCCCGCATTTCCGGTGTGCCAAGGCGAGCCATCAATTATGTTTTTTCCCTGCTTGTGGCGGCCACCATTTCTGTTTCCATCCGCATCGTCGGTATCCTTGTCATCAGCTCCCTCATTGCCCTTCCCGTGGCAACCGCCCTGCAGCTGAGGCAAGGCTTCAACCGGACGCTGCTGCTTTCGGTTCTTTTTAGTTTTATCGATATCATGGGCGGTCTAGTGATTTCCTATGAACTGGGGGCAGCTCCCGGTGGAATTACGGCCATACTTTCTGTGATTTTGCTGGTTGCTGTGCTCATCTATCAGGAAATCCAGGACCATCTTCAAGGAGGTGAACGGCGGTGAATGAATCCCTCAAGGCAGAAGACATTATCCGTCAATATGGCCTGAAATTGACCCAGCCCCGTCTTAAGGTCCTGCGTCTTCTTCTTAGCCGACAGGAAGTCCTGACGGCCGATGAAATCTATGAAGCTCTGGTAAAGGAAGGGACAAGCCTCAACTTTTCCACCGTATATCGGACGTTGGAGACTTTTACGGATGAAAAGATTACGGAAAAGGTCCAGATGCCCCAATCGCGGAAGGCCGGGTTTCTCCTTTTTACGATGAGCCATACCCACAACCTGATTTGTTTGGGGTGCCATAAGGTCATTCATATCCATGGCTGCCCGCTTCATGACTTTAGTGAAGACCTTGCCAAAAAGACGGATTTTGATATCGTGGGCCATGACCTGACGCTTTATGGATATTGCACGAACTGCCAAAAAAAGAAAGGTCGTGTTCATCATGACGCGTAAAGAGCAAGAAACCCTTTTTGAAAAATGCCGGACCTATCGGCGCTTTTTGCAGAAACCGCTTCCCGAAGGACTTCTTTCCTATTTGGTGGGAATTGCCCATAAAAGGAGCTGCGGCCGGAATGGACAGGTGCTGTCCTTTTATGCAGCGGTTTCTTCAAAGGCCCTTGCCGCTCTTTTGCCCCATCTTCATTGGGCTGCGGCCCTGCCTAAGGAAATCGGTACGCCTCAAAAAGAGGAGGAACCGGTGGCCCTCATTTTTTTGGTACGCCCCAAGGACGCTTCCCCCATCAGCTTGATCGATGCAGGCATTGCTGTTGATTCTATGGCGTACTGTGCTATGTGTGAAGGCGTCGGGTCGGCAATCCTCGCTGCCCTTGATCGGGCAGCTATCCAGGGGATTCTGGGCCTTGAAAAGGATCAGGAGGTCTTTCTTTGTCTTGCCCTTGGCTATCCAGCCCACAAGAGCACCGTGGTCCCTGTACCGGAAAGCGGAACCCTTGATTATTATGTGGATGAAAAAAGGAATTATTTTGTTCCCAAAAAGAACCTGTCCGATGTCATGACGGTTCTTTAGAAGGTTGGAAGCAAAAAAGCTGTCTCATTCATCGGATTTTTCGATGGATAGGGACAGCCTTTCTGTATTTGTCGTTAAATACAGAATTTTTTATAATAATGGTGCCAAAGTTTACTCTTTGATGCCGAATTTTTGGTTCATGAAATCAACAAAGAGCTTGCTGCTTTCAACTAGCTGGTAATTTTTTCGGTAATACATCCACGTGTCACGCAGGAGAGGCGTTCCCCGCTGTGTGGTCAGTGCTGTCATGGACAGCTCCGGCATTTCCTGACCGCAGCTTTTGGACAGGATGGTGACTCCTAGGCCTTGACGGACCATCTTGAGACATGTATCCATGGCATCTGTTTCAATGGTGATGCGGGGCGGCTCTTTGTAATGCGCGTACCACCAATCGTCCATGACCAGCTGCAGGGCTGGATCGGTGATATAATGGACAAAGGGCAGGTGGGGCAGTTTCTTGAGATCAATGGGATCCCTGCTGAAGACACAGAGGGGATCACGGAGCAGCCTTTTTTTGTGCTCTGACCAATTGTGTTCGCCGCGAATGATGCAGACATGGAATCTGCCCTCGAGAAAATCCTTGTAACGGTTCGTACTAAAGCCGCTTTTGAGGGAAATGTCGATGGCAGGGTACTTTTTCTTGAACTCGCTCAAAAGGCTTGGCATGTGGTACTTGGCAAATACGTTGGAGCAGGCGATGGAAAGGGAACCAAAGGCTTTTCCCACGGGTTTTGCAAGGGCGCTGCGGATTTTTTGATAGCGTTCATCCGCTTCGTTGACGTATTGGACCAGCATCTCCCCCTGACTGGTAAAAATGATCCCTCGGGGCTGGCGGATGAAAAGCTGGCAGCCGAATTCTGCTTCGAGCCGTTTTAACCGGTCACTGATGGCGGGCTGGGAAATAAAGAGTTTTTTTGCCGTATGGGTAATGTTCTGTTCCTCATAAAGGGTCTTGATAAGAAGGAAATCCTTATCATCCATGAGGGTCCACCTCCTAAGGTAGTAGATTTCATTTTCCTTTATGGAAAACCGTGTCGAAATATAGGGAAAGCTAATTTCATTATATAGCGGACCTTTCAAAAAATAAATACAGATCCTTCGTAAAAAGATAAGGAAGCCTTGCTTCTTATCAGATACAGCGAGCTGCCGTCCGTGGCTCTGCATCAGGAAGCAAGGAAGTGCTTCCTCAAAGAGAAAGGAGAATGAATTATGCTGTTAGGTTTGGTTGGGTTTGCGATGATTTTTCTCGTCGTCTACCTTCTCATTTCAGGGAAGGTCAGTCCTATGGTCATCTTTGTAGCTGTGCCTTTTGTGGCAGCCCTCATCTGTGGCTTTACGCCAGCTCAGATTTTTGAATTCATGAAGAAAGGGGTTACGACGACCATGAGTACGGCCGTCCTTTTCCTCTTTTCCATCGTTTACTTCAGCATCATGAATGATGTGGGGCTGTTTGATCCTTTGGTGAATTTTCTTGTCAAACGAGCAGGAAACAACATCGTCCTTGTGACCATGGCAACGGGCATCATTGCTACGGTTGCCCATTTGGACGGAACCACGGCAGGAACCATGCTTATTACGGTTCCCGCTGTCCTGCCCATCTACAAAAAGCTTCATATCCGTCCAGTTGTGATTTGCTGCATCATTGCCGCCGCTATCAGTATCATGAACCTTGTCCCTTGGGGAGGACCGACCGCTCGTACAGCCATCGTGACAGGGCGCGACGTGAACGCCATTTGGCAGGAACTGCTGCCGCTTCAAGGTCTTGGCATTATCCTGATTCTTGCTTTTTCTGCTTACCTGGGCATGCTTGAAAAGGCGCGCGGCGCCGGCATCAACCCGACGGGCAAAGCGGCTGAACTTACAGAAGATCTTAATTCCGATGATGGCGGCCACGGAGAGACGGACAGCATGAAGCGCCCCGAACTTGTCTGGATCAATGCCCTTGTTACGGTCGGTGTCATCCTGCTTATGTGCCTGACGAAGATTCCTCTTTATGGAGCCTTCATGATTGGCCTTGCCTTTGCCCTTGCCATCAACTTTAAAGGCGCCAAGGCCCAGGCAAAAGCCGTTTCCAACCACGCGGCTGCCGCCCTGTCGACGCCGATGATCCTTTTGACGACAGGGGTCTTTATTGGCGTCCTCAAGAATACGAAGATGATGGATGCCATGGCAAACATGCTCATTGGTATTATGCCTCAGGCCATAGGGTCTCATCTGCCGATTTTCATTGGCGCCTTGTCGGGTCCCATCGGCATGATGCTGGGCACGGACTCTTTCTTCTTTGGGTTCATGCCCCTCGTCTTGGGTGTCGGTGAAAAATTTGCCGCCAGTGCTCATGACATTGCCATGGCCATGCTCATTGGCAAGGATTTTACCATCCTTGTCACGCCCCATAACGCGACGACGTTCCTTCTTTGCGGTCTTGCCGGTGTCAGCATCAAAGAACATTTGAAGTTCTGCACGCCTTATCTGTGGATCCTTAGCTGGATCACGCTGGCAGTCGCGGCCCTTATCGGAATCGTTGGCATCTGACCGTGAATCTGTCAAATGCGAAAACTGGATCCGTAATCGTCAGGCAATCTTGAAAAGATGCTAAAAAATCTAGTTGGAAGTACGAGAGATTACGGCTGGTTTATCCGTGACAAATAGACTCTGCTACAAATAGGCCCATCCGGTTCAATTGAATCGGATGGGCCTATTTGTATGGGGCCGATGATTTTACATCCCCTATTTTTCATTTCCTCTGACGCGGCCTGGTTTATTCCCCATCAGATGCGGCCATACAGGGTGGGACGCTTGTCAGATGCGTTATCGTTGGGGCGCTTGTTATCTTTGCTGCGGTTATTTTGCTTGTCTTTCTTATCAAAGCGCTTGCTGTCTTTCTGGTTTTCCTTTTTGGGTGCTTTCTTCTTGTCTTTCAATGTGTCCTTGCGGCGTTCTGCTTCTTTTTTTGGAGCCTTTTTGACCTTTTTATTCGGGGTCTTTTCTTTGGCTTGCGGTGCGCGCCGATCTTCACCCTGCTGCATGGCGGCGGGACGATTGGGATCAAAGGCAGCAGCTTCGGCTGTCTGCGTCATGCCAGCACCCATGGTTACGGCCATGCCCATGACCAAGAGGGCAGCTACATTTTTGGAAACGGTTTTCTTTACTTGCATCATATCCATGATAGGGACCTCCTTATGCGGGGATGACTGTATGACTCCCCTGCTGTGCTACGAGTATAGGTACCTTACATGAAAGTCACATGAAAATTTGGCGTATTTTTTCTTTTTTCTTCTCAAGGAGAGCGAGGCGCTTCTTTCTTTTCCTTCTTAAATACGATACAATAATAATGAAAAAACAATCAAAACCATTCGGAAATGATACGTCTGAGGGAAAAGGAGTCCAAGCATGCTGGAATTGATGTTTACCCTGGCTTTGGGAATTATTCTGGGGCTTTCGGGCCGCATGACAAGTTCGGTCAGTCACGCCCTTGGCGTGATTACGAAGATCTGCCTTTTTATCATGATTTTTTGCCTGGCTGCCAAGATTGGCTGTGATGAAGCCGTCATCAAGGTCCTGCCCCTCATTGGGCGCAATGCCTTCTTCCTTTGTTTTGGCGGCATAGCAGGTTCTTTCTGTCTCATGGCCCTCGTCGGATGGCTTCATCGGGAAGCTTTTACTCGCCTTCTGTCAGAAGGTGAAAGGAGGCAAAACTCATGATTGGGATCATTTTTTCTGCCCTTTTTCTCGGTTTTTTTACAGGGCGATTTTTCCTTGCGCCGATAGCCAAACCCCTTCTTGATACCATTCTCATGACGGCTCTTGCCGTCATGGTTTTTTGTGCCGGTGCTGATATTGGCAGCAGCCGTCAGATTGTACGCCGCTTTCTTACGGTTAAGACCTTGGGCCTGTCCCTTCTCGTCCTTCTGGCAACGAATGTGGGCAGTCTTGGCGGCGGGTTGATCATGGGGTATCTTATGGGAGTGCCTTTTCGGGATGCCCTGCTCGTGAGTGCTGGCATGGGATGGTACAGCCTGTCTTCCGTCCTGCTCAGTGCCGCTGTGGGTACTGAAACGGGGACGCTAGCCTTTCTTGCCAATGCCCTGCGGGAACTGCTGACCATCCTTGGTATTCCGATTCTTGCCCGTTTCTACCATTTACCCCTTGTCGTTGTCGGAGGCGCGACGAGCATGGATTCAACGATGCCCATCCTGCTCCAGTGTGCTGGACGCCCGGCGGCGATTTTGGGCTTTGTCAATGGATTCCTTCTTTCTTTGGAGATTCCCCTTCTTTTTGCTTTTCTGCTCTCCCCGACAGTCAGCGCTTTCCTCAATCGATAAGGAGTTTTTCATATGTATGTCATTCCCGCTTTCTTTTTCTTGATGGAATTGATATTTCTTTTTCATTACCGTAAGATCTATTACTATCACCAATGGCTTCCTAATTTATGGCGGAAGCGGACCCAAGGGGTTCGGCTGATCATCCTGTCGAGGGATATCATCCTCTATCTGTTTCTGTCCCTTGTCCGGATGCTGTACCTTCTTTATGCCATTTATATCGTCCTTTTTACCCCTTATTGGCAGCCGGGCTGCATGCTGCTTTTTTTAAGTGCCATGCCCCAGCTTGCCGTGGCCTTTCGCATTGACGGACTTACGGAAAAGGACCGGACGACAGGGCTTGTTTATCCCACCCGCTTATTTCAGGCCGTCATGAGTGGATTCGTTCTTTTTATTCTTGGTCAATTTGCTTTGGGCACGACAGTGTACTTATAAAATGGACAAAAGTCTATAAATTAAGAACAAAATGATGATTATGTAAAGAATGATAAGATGATTTTTTAAAAATACTATTTTTATGTATAAAATATGTTGACAAAAATGTGATGTTGTATATAATAGGTTATATCTTGTTTGGCCGGTCATAGACGAACAAGGGAAAAACTCACGGAGAGCGGTGGAAGACAAGGAATCCGGCCCAGTTTCCCTCAAGGTTGCCAGCAAGGATCAAACAACGGAGGTGTTTATTATGAAATCATGGAAAAAAGTGGTGGGTGCTGTGTGCATGACCACACTGGTCGCAGCTGCCGTGGCAGGCTGCGGCAAATCGGGCGGTAAGTCAGGCGGAGGAGATACCATTAAGGTCGGCGCCCTATTCGAATTGACCGGCAACGTTGCAAACTATGGGACATCCACCCTCAATGGGTTCAAGATGGCTGTTGATGAAGTCAATGCCAAGGGTGGTGTAAACGGTAAGAAAATCGAGGTTGTCCAAGCGGATAACAAGTCGGAGCCTTCCGAATCGGGCAATGCCGCGACAAAGCTTGTTACGCAGGATAAGGTTGTAGCGGTTGTCGGACCGGCGACTTCCGGTTCTGTTGCAGCGGCAGAGCCAATCCTGACGGCCAATAAGACGCCTCTTATTGCACCGTGTGCAACGGCTCCCGCCATTACCCTTGGTAAGGACGGCAAGGCCAAACCCTATGTCTTCCGTGCCTGCTTCATTGACCCGTACCAAGGCAAGATCATGGCTGAATTTGCGGCAAAGGATCTGAAGCTCAAGAAAATTGCAATCCTGAATGATTCTTCCAGTGACTATTCCAAGGGACTGGCTGAAGTCTTCGAAAAGACGTTTACGGAAAATGGCGGTCAGATTGTGGCCAAGGAAGCGTTCCTGTCCAAGGACGTTGACTTCAAAGCCGCCCTCACCAAGCTGAAAGCTGCAAACCCCGATGCCCTCTACATCCCGGGTTACTATGAAGAAGTTTCCAAGATCATCAAGCAGGCTCGTGAAGTCGGGATTACCACCCCGCTCTTAGGGTCCGATGGCTGGGATTCCCCGAAACTGGTTGAAATCGCCGGCAAGGAAAGTACGGACAAGACTTACTTCACCAGTGCCTATACTGCACAGGATAAGGATCCTGGCGTCCAGAAGTTCATCAATTCCTATAAGGAAAAATATGGCAAGGTTCCTGATGTTTTTGCCCTTCAAGGCTACAATGCCGGTCTGGTCCTCTTCCATGCACTGGAAGAAACCAAAGGTGAAGGCGGGACGAAGCTGGCGGAAGCCATTGCTAAGACCAAGGACCTCCAAGTTGCCAATGGGAAATTCTCCTATGATGAACATCATAATCCGATCACGACGGCCCTGATCCTTGAACTCAAGGACGGCGTCCAGACCCTCGTGAAGAAAATCAACGGATAATCAGTATATCTGACAGGGACACAAGCCGTGGGAAGCGCCCATGGAACCCCCTGAAAAGCGGTGTCCCGAAGCCTTAGGTACATGCAGGACTTCGGGACCCGCTTTTTACATAGATAGCCAATGAGTAAAGAAGCAAAGCAAGGCTGGATAGAGGGATTCCTATGAAAGCAGGAAGGTGGCGTTACAGATGTTGGCAGTGGGACTGGTACTTACCGGTCTTACGACAGGATGTGGCTCCCAAGGGGCCAGGAACACCATCAAATTAGGTGGGAACCTTGAAATAACAGGAGGAAGTGCCAGCTATGGGATTTCTTCCCGTAATGGGATCGAGCTTGCTCTCAAGGAACAGAACGAAAAGGGCGGCGTCCTTGATAAGAAGGTCGAGCTTGTTGTGGCCGATAACAAGTCGGAAGCAACGGAAGCCACCAATGCTATGCAGAAACTGATTCCCCAGGACCGCGTCATTGGGGTCATTGGGCCTAATCTTTCAAGTGCGGTCATTGCATCCACCGCCGTGAGCGGGGCGGCAAAGACGGCTGATATTTCGCCCATGGGAACAAATCCACAAGTGACGGTGGATGGTTTGGGGAAGGTCAAACCCTATAATTTCCGGGCCTGCTTCATCGATCCTTTCCAAGGAACGGTCATGGCGCACTTTGCCCTCAATACGCCTAAGGTCAAACGGGCAGCCATCATGATTGACAACTCCTCAGACTATTCAAAGGGCCTTGCCCAGTTCTTCAAGAAGCAGTTTGAAAAGGGCGGCGGTGAGGTTGTTGCTGAAGAGGTCTATCTCTAGAAGGATACGGACTTCAAGGCGACGCTGACCAAGATCCGTACCCGGCAGCCTGATTTTCTCTATATTCCTGCTATTATCAAGAAGTGGGGCTCATTGTTCGTCAGGCCCGTGAATTAGGGCTTGATATCTTGATGGGCGGCGGCGACGGCTGGGATTCCCAGCGTCTTGCGGAAATTGCTCAAGTGGAAAACCTCAACCGCTGCTGCTTTTCCAGTCCCTATTCGGCAGAAGATACGTCTTCCATCAACCAAGCGTTCGTCGCGGCCTATCAGAAGGAATACAAGGAGCGGCCCGATGTTTTTGCGGCTCTTGCCTATGATTCGGCCAAGCTTTTTCTTAAGGCATTGGAAGAAGCGGGAAGCGCGGATCCACAGAAAGTCGCCGAAGCTTTGTCCAAGACCAAGGAGATGGCCGGTGTTTCCGGGACTAAGACCTTTTGCGCTGACCATAACCCAATCAAATCGGCGGTCATCATTGAATGAAAAGAGGGGAAACAAACTTTCCGTGCGAAAGTCGATCCCTGAATGAACGTATCCATCCATAGGGCGGCAGACTTGTTCTGCCGCTGCCATTATGAAAAAAGGGAGGCCATGTCTATGGAATCTGGTTTTATGCATCAACTGCTGCAGCAGCTTATCAATGGTCTGTCCCTGGGCAGTATCTACGCACTGATTGCGCTGGGCTATACCATGATCTATGGAATCTTGAAGCTCATCAATTTTGCCCACGGTGATATCTATATGGTGGGCGCTTATATTGGGTATATTGCGACAACAGTCTTTCATCTGCCCTTTTTCCCGTCCCTTCTGATTGCGATGGCGGGGGCAGCCCTTGTCGGTATGCTCATTGAACGTGTTGCTTATCGGCCGATGCGCAATGCACCCCGCATTGCCATCCTCATTACGGCCATTGGCGTATCTTTTTTCCTTGAAAACGGCATGATCCTTCTGGCATCACCGCAGCCGCGTACGTTTTCTTCGGATTTTGCCGCGTCTGTGTACAATGTCGGGGGGCTTGTGATCAATAGCCAGCAGATCATCATCCTTGGCAGTACCATTGTCCTCATGCTGGCCCTGACGTATATTGTCAATTATACAAAAATCGGCAAGGCCATGCGTGCTGTTTCCTTTGACGCCGATGCGGCCCGCTTGATGGGCATCAATATCGACCGCGTCATCAGCATGACTTTTGCCCTGGGTTCGGCCCTTGCTGCTGCTGGCGGCGTACTGGTTGGGATCTATTATAATTCGATTGATCCTCTCATGGGGATGGCGCCCGGCATCAAGGCTTTCGTGGCGGCTGTCCTTGGTGGGATTGGAATCATCCCCGGTGCCATGGTGGGCGGCATCATCCTAGGCATTGTAGAAGCCCTTGTATCGGGCTTTATCTCCTCGACGTTCCGTGATGCAGCTGCCTTTGCCATCCTCATTTTGATCCTGCTTTACAAACCGCAGGGGCTCTTTGGCAAGAATATCCGTGAAAAAGTATAAGGAGGTGGCACGATGAATGTATTTCTTAAAGCAGATCTGAAAAAACTTGGTTTTTGTGCCGCCCTTTTTGCCGTGCTCTATGTGCTCTTGGAGATGGAAATCATCGGGGCATTCTGGGAACTGAACCTCGTCCTTATCATCATCAACATCATCCTGGCGACGAGCCTTAATATGATTAACGGCTATACGGGGCAGTTTTCCATTGGACACGCTGGATTTTTTGCGGTAGGCGCCTATATGGGAGCCATCATGACAGTCAAACTGGGTTATGATATGCCCGTTGCCCTTATCGCAGGCACCCTTTCCGCAGGCCTGTTGGGTTTTCTTGTCGGGTTGCCGACCTTGCGTCTTAATGGGGACTATTTGGCTATTGCGACCTTGGGTCTTGGTGAAATCATCCGCATCTGCATTCTCAACATCGAGTATGTAGGCGGCGCGTCGGGCCTTATGGGGATTCCCCGCCTGACGACCTTTCCCCTGGCCTTTTGGATCATGATTGCAATCCTCTTTTTCATCAAAAACTTCAAGAATTCCGCCTATGGCAGGGCCTGTCTTGCCATTCGTGAAAATGAGATTGCCGCTGATACGATGGGCATCGATACAACCCGCTACAAGGTTATGGCCTTTACGCTCGGTGCGTCTTTTGCCGGAACAGCAGGCGTGCTCTTTTCCCACTATTTCTTCATTGCCCATCCAGCGTCCTTTACTTTTATGAGAAGCTTTGACATCCTGACCATGGTGGTCCTGGGCGGCCTTGGATCCATGACGGGGTCAATTACGGGTGCCATTGTCCTGACCTTTATCTCGGCTGCCCTTTCCGATTTTCCGGAATGGCGTATGCTCATCTACTCCATCGCTATGATTGTCCTCATGCTCTATCGGCCCCAAGGCCTGTTTGGTGACAAGGAACTGTCCCTTGCGATGATCAAGCGCTTCAAGAAGGGAGGAAATAAATCATGACGGCAGAAGATAAAAAACGCCTCCTCGATCTTGATAATGTCTCCATCGTTTTTGGCGGACTGCGTGCCGTTTCGAACCTTTCCATGCATATCGATGAACACGAACTCATCGGTCTCATCGGACCAAACGGGGCCGGCAAGACAACGGCCTTTAACCTTATTACAGGGGTCTACGTCCCGACAGAAGGGGATATCACCTTTAATGGGGTCCGCATCAATGGCAAGAAATCCTATCAGGTCACGCAGCTGGGGATGGCCCGGACTTTCCAGAACATCCGCCTTTTTTCGGAGCTGCCCGTCATTGATAATGTGAAGATTGCCTATCATATGCATATCGGGTACAATCTTCCTGAGGCTATCTTCCGGACCCGTAAATATGTCCAGGAAGAGAATGAGGTCACGAAAAAGGCCATGGAGCTCCTTACAATCTTCCATTTGGAAGACCATGCCTATGACCTAGCAAAAAACCTTCCCTATGGGGCCCAGCGCCGCCTTGAAATTGCAAGGGCGCTTGCGACGGAACCTAAGTTGCTGCTTCTTGATGAACCGGCGGCGGGCATGAATCCGCAGGAAACGAAGGAACTCATGGAAATGATCCGCTGGCTCCGCGACCATTTCCACTTGGCTATCCTGCTGATTGAGCATGATATGGGCCTTGTCATGGGAGTTTGCCAGCGCATCTATGTCCTGGAGTATGGACTTTGCATTGCGAGTGGAACGCCGGATGAAATCCGCCGTAACAAACGGGTCATTGAAGCTTATTTGGGCGAGGAGGTGTCATAATGCTGGAAGTCAAGGATCTGGAAGTTTATTATGGTGCCATCCATGCCGTCAAGGGCATCAGTCTGCGTGTCGAAGATGGGCAGATTGTGACCCTCATTGGGTCAAACGGTGCTGGCAAGTCGACGACGCTCCATACGATTTCGGGCCTCATCAAACCCCGTTCAGGCAACATCCTTTTTGATGGGACGGATATTACGGGGACGCCGGCCCATAAGATTGTCGCCTCCGGTCTCGTCCAGGTGCCGGAAGGGCGCCACGTCTTTGCCAATATGTCCGTTATGGAAAACCTCGATATGGGGGCGTATCTCCGCAAGGACAAGGACGGCATTGAAAAAGATAAGAAGAAGGTCTTTGAGCTCTTCCCCCGCCTTTTTGAACGAAAGAACCAGCTTTCAGGGACCCTGTCCGGTGGGGAGCAGCAGATGCTTGCCATGGGACGGGCTTTGATGGAACGGCCCCGTGTCCTCTTGCTGGATGAACCGTCCATGGGCCTTGCCCCGCTTCTTGTCAAGGAAATCTTTTCCATCATCAAGACCATCAACGAGGAAGGCACGACGGTCCTCCTCGTCGAACAAAATGCCAATATGGCCCTGTCCATTGCTGACTACGCCTACGTCCTTGAAACGGGACGCATCACCCTCAGTGGGCCGGCGGCTGATCTTTCTGCCAGTGAGGCCGTCCGCAAGGCCTACCTGGGCGGCTAAGGAGGAAATAACATGCGCATAAAAGAAATCATGACACCGACAGTGATCTCCATCCGCAGTGACCAAAGTCTTCTGGAAGTGCGGGAACTGATGCTGAGCAATAACCTGCGCCGCATCCCGGTTACCGATAAGGAAGGACTCCTTATGGGTATCGTTACGGACGGGGATGTTTCCCGGGCTACGCCGAGCGATGCAAGTGTGCTGGACCGTTATGAGGCCAATTACCTGTTGGGAAAACTTAAGGTCAGCGATATCATGACCAAATCCGTCTGGACAGTCCGGGAATCGGACAGCGTCGAAACCGCCGCCTACCTGCTGTACACCCATAAAGTTGGGGCCCTGCCTGTTGTAGACGGGACGAACCATATTACGGGTATCATTTCCGATACGGATATCTTTAAGGCTTTTGTAGATATCATGGGATATAATCAAACATCAACGAAGGTTGTTATCGATACGAAGGATAAAGTGGGTGTCATTGCCGAACTATCCCAGATCTTTACGGAAAGGGGGGTAAACATCATCTCAATCCTCTCCCGGACGCTTGCTGGCGATGAACGGGAAGTCACAATCCGCGCTGATCTCACGCAGGCCATGGATATTGTGGAACGGATCCGCGATGCCGGCTATGATATCAAGGAAGTTTCGACCTTGAGAGTGGAGGCAGGCCATGAAGGATGATGTTGCGCTCCACACAGGAGATGTCGTACGAATGAAAAAGGCGCATCCCTGTGGCTCTTATGAATGGGAGATTACCCGTACGGGCATGGATATAGGCATCAAATGCCGGGGCTGTGGCCATTTTGTGATGCTGCCACGAGCCAAATTCATGAAAAGCGTCCGTGATATCCTGGTTCATCAGGAAGAATCATGATAGGTAGCAAACAAGCCCCCGCCGCACGGTTGGGGGTTTTTGTGTGTTCAAAGGGCAGGAAATAAAGGCTGTGAAAAAATGAAAGATCCATTTCTTTGCCGTCTTTTTTCTTTATGTATTGAGCTGACCCATAAATACGAAATGTGTCTAAGACAACATAGCTGTTGTGCAGAAAGCAAGAGGGAGAATAGGAATGCGAATCATTCCAAGCGCCATCGTTATCTTTTAAAAGACCAGCCCCTTGCAGCAGCCAAATAAAAGCCAAGAGTCTTAACCCAAACCTGCGCTTACGTTGCAGGATAAGCAATGAGCCCCTTGCGTTAGCTAAGGCAAGGGGCTCATATTCTGCCTCAAATCGGTCTAGTTGTTGGGCTGATTTGAGGCAGCTCCGTTGACGCTCAGTAGCCAATGACAAACCCAATGGCCACCATGATGGCCTGGACCCCGACGAGCATGATGAACAGCGGGGTAAAGAACTTCCACCATTTCATCATGGAAACGCCGGCAATGCCGCAGGCGATGGGAAGCGTGGTTGTAGGCCACATGATGTTGGAAAGGCCGTCACCAAACTGGAAACAGAGGACGGCAAGCTGGCGGCTCATACCGAGCAGGTCTGCCAAGGGGGCCATGATTGGCATGGAAACAACGGCCTGGCCGGATCCGGAGGGGATGAGGAAATTGAGGAGGGTCTGGACAATCAGCATGGCTTCCGCAGCGGCAAGCTGAGGCAGCGCGGACAGGGGCATGAACATGCCGTAGACGAAGGTGTCCATAATATGGCCTGTCTGCATGACAATGAGGATGCCACGGGCAAAGCCGATCATCATGCAGGCTGCTGAAATGTCCCGGAAGCTTTTTTCAAGGCTGCGGGCAATCTGGTTCGGATTCCAACCGACAAGGATGGCGGAAATGAGTCCCATGATCATAAAGAGGGCGGATAGTTCCGTAAAGTACCAGCCGTAATATTTGCAGCCATAGACCAAGGCAATGACCCCAGCGAAAAAGACCAGGAGGATGAGGATATGACGGAAGGTGAAGGGATGCTTTTGCAGTTCTTCTTCCGTGATGGCAAATTCATTCTTGGTCCCGTAGACAAGGCTTTTTTGGGGATTCCTAGCTACCTTGAGCGCGTAGCGGATGGTATAAAGGGAAGCCACGGCAATCATGGCAAGGTGGGAGAGAATCCGAAAGCCCGAGCCGCTCATGATGGGAAGCTCCGCAATGGCTTGGGCCGTTCCTACGGTGAAGGGGTTCATAAAGGCACCTGCATAGCCGATGGCTGTGGCACAGGAAACGATGGCAAGGCCAACGATGGCGTCATATCCCATGGCAATGGTGATGCCTACAAAAATTGGGATAAAGGGCAAGGCTTCTTCGGAAATTCCAACTGTCGAGGAGGCAAAGCTGATGACTGTCATGAAAAGGGGAATGATGAGGACCCGCATCCTGCCGCGGACCACGCGCAGGAGCTTGGCAACCAGCCCGTCAAAAGCACCGGAGCCAATGATGAGGCCAATGAAGCCGTAGGCAATGAAGAGAAAGAGAATGACCGGCGCCGCGTCCTTCATGCCAAGGTAAATACATTTGAACATTTCAAAAAAACCGACCGGATGAGCTTTGACAAGGTGATAGGTACCGGCCTGGACAATCTTTTGGCCCGCACTGTTGGTGACGCGGTTAAAGTCGCCAGCCGGCAGGATCCAGGTCATGATGGCTGCAAAGACAATAATGCCAAACAGCAGGACAAAAACATGGGGCAGGGCCCACCGGGAATTTTTCTGATCGGGGGTTTTTTCCGTTTCTTCAGACATCGGTCATCCTTCCTTTCCTGTAACGGATTGCTCAAATTCTTTTTGCACGGCCACACGGTATCCGGCGTCGTTAAATACGGTCAGGACCATTTCCGCGATGACGGCAGCCCCTTTGGCCATTTGATCTAAGGCGTGGGGGGTTATAGTGGCATCACGCAGGGCTGTCGAGTGGCCGGGACAGGCCTTGTCCGAAATCGAGATATAGGCATGGAGCGTCGGACAGCGGTAGCTTACATTGCCGGCATCTGTCGAGCCGCCCGGTGGCAGGGGGTCCCCAACAGGTTCCCCATAGGAGGTGAAGAGTTCCTTAATCTTTTCTTCTAAAAGAGGAACCCGCACCATGTCGTCAAAGTCAGGCCCTGCGAGGGTAAATTCCACACTGCAGTCAAGGGCAAGGGCGGCTCCTTTGGCACAGTTTTTGACGATCCGGTCCAAGCGTTCAATTTCCCGTTTGACAGGATAGCGGAATTCAAAGCGGAGGGCGGCCCGATCAGGCACGACATTGGGGGCCTTGCCGCCTTCAGTGATGATGCCGCTGGCAATGGTAAAGGGATGGAAGGAATCCCGTCGGGCGTCTACCAGATCGAGAAATTTGCGCAGGGCAGTCAGCGCGTTGTGTCCATCCCAAGGATCGCCAGCCGCATGGGCCGTTTTCCCCGTAAAGGTGATTTCGTAGGCACGCAGGGCATTGGCCTGCGTATTGGTGCGGCTTATGCCGCCTGACGTGCTGTGCATCATGATGGCAAGGGCATCCCCGTCAAAGACTCCTTCTTTGGCAAAGATGAGTTTGGCGCCAACGGTTTCCTCCGCCGGTGTCCCAATGACTTCGAGCGTCCCGTGAAATGCGTCTTCTGGAAGCTCACTAAGAACAATGCCTGCAAGAACCGACAGGGGACCATGCAGGTTATGCCCGCAGCCGTGACCAATGCCTGGCAGGGCATCGTATTCGACCATGATGGAACATTTTGGACCTTCCCCTCGTTTCAGTGTGGCGCGAAAGGCCGTATCATAGCCGAGCTCTTTTTCCATAAAGGGGTATTCAATGGTAAAGCCATAGGGGGCAAGGGCATCAACAATGGCACGGCTGGAAGCGGTTTCTTCCATGGAAATCTCCGGATGGTCATAAAAAGCGCGGACCAAGGTTTCGGCTTCTTTGCGGTGTTTGGCGACTTGTTCTATGATGATTTTGTTCATGATAGACTTCCTTTCCTTTTAATGGCTTCAAGACCTTGTCCTGATGCTCAGTTTTTGATACGTCCCATGATAGCACAAAGTACCTTACTAAAGTAAAAATTTCCTAAAAAAGGGTAATTCTGACAATACCTTTCTTGAAAATCGTATCAATTGATACAGGAAAAGCCTTTCTCTTTTAGTGGCCGATTTTTCTAAAAAAGAAAAAATAGAAGAAAAGGGAAAAAGCTTTGTCCTTTTTATGCGGACATTAAGGAAGGATTTTCTGCAATCCCCTTTATTTGAAGGTTTTTGAAGGATGCCGGGAGGCTCTTTTTGGGAAAAGTGGACAGTTTTGGTAAAAAGAGAAGAAAAAGAAAGAAAAATAACGATATTATTACAAATGATACGATATTATTGACATAATTCTGAAAACTGGATACAATAGAGTCATGAAGTTTTAGAAATCCCCTTTATGATGGGAATGAGCTTCCTTTTTTTGAAGCTTGCTGACGAATTGGGATGCAGCCTTCAGCCTGCTGTTTCTTTTCAGCCCTGTCATTTTGGAATGGACATATAGAGGAGGAATCACGATGGAACTCAAAGAATCCGTTGCTCGTCAAAAACAAGCGCTGCTCAAGACCCTGTCGGAAGCAATCAAGATCCGCAGCGTCCAGGAAGAAGCTAAACCGGGAATGCCTTTTGGTGAAGGCCCTGCCAAGTGCCTTGCTTATATGCTGAAAGTCTGCGAAGACATGGGCTTCCGTACCAAGAACGTAGATAACTACATGGGTTGGGCCGAAATTGGCGAAGGTGATGAAATGGTGGCCATCCTTGGCCATTTGGACGTCGTTCCTGAAGGCAAAGGCTGGGATAAGGATCCCTACAGCGGTGAGGTTGATGACACGAATGTCTATGGACGCGGTGCCATGGATGATAAGGGGCCAGCCATTGCGGCGCTTTATGGCATGAAAGCCATCGTTGATGCCGGCCTGCCCCTGAAACGCCGTATCCGTATCCTCTTTGGAACAAATGAGGAAACCGGTGCTGCCGATATGGATTATTATCTCGAAAAAGGCGGAGAGGTCCCAGTTTGCGGATTTACGCCCGATGCAGAATATCCTCTCATCAACGGGGAAAAAGGAATCGTCAATGCCGACTATACGACGCACTTCACGCAGGATGGCGAGGTAAAGCTTGTCCGTATCCAAGGCGGTACGGCCTACAATATTGTTCCTGCCCTGTGTGAAGCGGAATTTGCTGCGCCCAGTGAAGAAGCTAAAGCGCTTGTCTCCCGCTTTAATGGGAAAGACGGAATGACCGTCGAACTCACAGAAGGCGGCTTCAAGGTTACGACCCACGGTAAGGAAGCACACGGTTCCCATCCGGAACTGGGTGAAAACGCGATTGGCAAGCTGCTCCTTGGCATCAAGGAGTTCCCTCTGTCCAAGGGCCTCCAAGAGGCGGTGACTTTCCTTGCTGACAAGATTGGGATGGATCCTTATGGTGAAAAGATTGGCATTGGTCTGGAAGATGAAGTGTCGGGCAAACTGTCCTTCAACATGGGTATCCTGGAAGGAGATGCCGATCACCTGACCGTAAAGATCAACTATCGGTATCCTGTAACAAAGACTTATGAAGATTGTGCTCCCAAGCTGACCGAAACCTTTAAGAAGGCTGGTTTTGAACTGACCAGCGAAGAACACAAGGGTGCCCTCTACGTAGATGAAAAGACCCCTTATGTCCAAACCCTGCTCGATGTCTATCATGAAATGACGGGTCTTACGGGCGGCGCCATGAGCATCGGCGGCGGCACCTATGCCAAGGCCATTCCTAATATCGTTGCCTTTGGACCCATTTTCCCGGGTGATACGGTTCGTGAACATCTCCCCAACGAATTCTGGGAAATTGAGATCCTCATGAAAAATGCCCAGATTTACGCCGAAGCTATGTATCGTTTGGCTAAATAGGCTTGACCCTGCTTTCTTCATCCGGCACTTTGGCATTCCCTGTCTAATCGTACCCACATAGATCCCTTTCCTACGAACCTTGTCTTCAGACTGCAACTTTTTCTTACATCAAACCCCATTTGATTTTCGCTGGGGTACCGGATGATGTCTTATTCTTGCAAAAAAGCTGCGGAG
>NZ_AWUR01000034.1:0-102399 GCF_000468835.1 Acidaminococcus sp. BV3L6
GATTCACAGAAGGCTGTAACAACCTGATTAAGACGGTTAAGAGAGTTGCATTTGGAATGCGTGATTTCAACAGATTTAGGAACCGGATTCTCTATGTGAATTGGCAAAAAAGGAAACTCGGCAAATGCCTTGCCGAGTTCCTAAAAGGCGATTTAGTTGTGGGGCACCCCAACATTTGACAAAGAACCAAAAAAACTACCCCTTCCCGCAGGAAGAGGAGTTTTTTACTGTTAGGTTAGATGTGGAACAGGCCGAGAAGGGCACCGCAAAGAAGGGAAATCCAGGACAGGACCCACAGTCTCGGAGCACAGAACTTCAGGAGTTCCTTGATTTCGATCCCAGCAAGACCGCAGGCGAGGAAGGTCGTTGCAGCATGCGGGGTAACGAGAACGCCGTAGTTCTTACCAATGAGCATGGCCATAGCCATATCATGGGGATCAACACCGAACTGCTGACCAACGCCGATAGCCAGCGGCAGCAGACCAAAGAAGTAGGAGTCCGTACCGAGCATCATGCCGATAGGCACAGCAAAGATACCGAAGATATCCTGCAGGTGACCGCCCAGTGCCGTCGGAACGAGAACGATGAGCATTTTGGCCATTTCCTTCATCATACCGGTCTTGGACAGAACGCCCAGGAAGACACCGGAAGCAAGAAGGATCATCGGCATGGTCAGTGCCGTGGCAGCGTGCATTTTAATGGCACGAGCCTGATCGGCTGCAGAATGGAAGTTGGCGATCAGCGCAATGGCAAGGCCAAACATGAAGGCGGCATACATCGGAATCTTAGTGAAGCAGAGCAGGCCGATAACAAAGAGGGTCAACAGTCCGTTGAACCAAATCATCTTTGGACGAGCCATGAATTCCTTATCCGCATCACTCAAAGAGTCATCGCTGCTGTTGGAGTTTTCTTCAGAAAGTTCAGCGGCTTTGCCCGTCGGAACAAGGCCAGCACCGCGGCGTTTTTCCATGACGCCCATGTAGGCGGCAAAGGCAACGAGGATAACAAGGCCTACGCCCTGAAGAGGAATGAGTTCCTGCCACAGAACGTTGACGTCAGCATTGAGGACAACGCCCGTACGAGCGACAGGACCGCCCCAAGGAAGCAGGTTCATGATAGACATGGCAGCACCGATAATGCAGACGAGCACAACGGGGCGCATGTGAAGTTTCTTGTAGATCGGCAGCATAGCCGGGATGGTGATGAGCAGCGTGGAAGCAAGGGCGCCGTCAAGGTGGGAGATAACAGCGATGAGGCTCGTTGCAACCGTAACCATGACGATGTTGGAGCCCGCTTTCTTGACGAGCCAGTTAACCATCGGATCGAAAAGACCCATATCCCCCATCATGGAGAAGTAAACGATGGAGAAAATGAACAGAACTGCCGTGGACCAGGTCTTACCAACACCAGCCTTGACGAATTCAAAGATCTGTGCCGGCGTGAACCCGCAGATCAATGCGGCAATGACCGGTACAATAACAAACAGAGGCACAGGGTTCGATTTGGAACGAATCAGTGCCGCGACGATGATGACAATCATCGCAAAGCCAACAACACCCAAAAACATGATACAACCTCCTTAAGATTCTTTAGGTCCTAGAAACCGGGCGATGTCTCGGGGGCCGTTTTATGAATTGTAGGATAATTTCTTACTGTCAAGCGATCGGAAAGTATCGTTTGAAACAGTACGCCCTTCATCTTTCCTCTGAGAAGAGAATAGCATATGACAAACTTGAAAACTAATATAAGATTTGAAATATTTTCTATAAGCTTATCCTTATGTTATATCTATTTCCCTAGGAAGAATCAGGTGTTTCGGGTTTCGCTCTTATTTATCGAATTTAAGTTATTTTAAGAAAATTTTAAAATTAGGGATATCTAACCTTTTATTTTCAGTCATTTTCTTTTTTTTCTTCATTTTCCCGTCCCCTTTTTTGGCATCCAAGAAATCAAGAATAAGAGCGTCAAGGGGGTCCTCATGTTTTAGCTGTTTTTCCATAACACGCCGCTGTCAAAAGCGGCATGGATAAGCGCCCTATCTAAGCGTTCTTCCAAAAAAAGCTGACCCCCTTCTTTGGGGATCAGCTCATATGGTTGAAGTTTGCCGGTTAGGTCGACAGCCCTTGAAAAAGAGACTCCATACGGTAAAGGAAGATGGATAGGATGAGCAGGTCCGCACAGCCGCCAGGACTGATGTGACGGGCCACAAAATCATCGTTGAGCTTCCATACGGCAGCAAGTCCTTCTTCCGTAAAGGCCCCGCCCTTTTGTAGAATGTCCTGGGCTGCCTGTTGAGCATAGTATAGGGTTTGCCGGTCGCTCCGACTGAGGATATTCGTGTCTTCCACGCCAGCCATGAGGCGCAGGAGGGTTTCAATATAAATCTCATTGGTCCCCTTTTTTTCAGTAAAGAGTTCCCGTAAAGCCGGCAGGCCAATGGATGAAACAGCGGGGAACCCATCCATCGCTTCCCCGCGGATCCCGCGGCAGCCTTCCTTTATGTAAAGGACTTCCCCATGGGTGTGGGGATGATAGGGATCGATCTTGCGGAAGTCTTCTTCAAGGATGGGCGTCACGGTCTCCCCTACTTCCTTAAGGATGGTTTCGCCTTTGACCCTATGGTCCCGCTTCAGGGCCCGCAGCGTAAAGGCAGAGACCGTTCCTAAAGAAAAGATGATGCCTTTATGGGTATTGACGTTTCCCGTAGCCCGGAACATGGCCTTTTCCGCGGCAGCCCCCATGGGGCGCAGGGTACGAAAGAGCGCCTCACCACTTCCCGCAAAGTTCCATCCCGTTTCGGCCATGCTGAGGAGATGGGGCAGGATTGCTTCCGTGCTTTTTTTGAAGGTTTCCTGGTCCATATCATCATGAGCACCAGGATTGTCAAGGTCCACCAGACCCGGTTTGGGGGTTGCTGCCACTTCTCCCAAAAGGGCTTCTTTCATGGAATCCTGGGTATGGGAAAGGACGAAATCGGTTAGGATCCGCTCCACATTACGGATCAGGACGGGCAGGCTGTGTTTGCGGCTCCGGGCACAGCCTTTGGCGGGCTCACTGCAGACAAAGCAGCGCCGCTCAGGAAGGCCAAGTTCCTCCCGCGACAGCTTCCGTCCGTTGGTATCAAGGACATCCATATCAAAAAGACGGCCCAAACGGTCCTCATTTTCAAGGCGTGCCGCAATGTCTTTCACGGTCCCAGCGGCCCCGTCGAGGACATAGTATTTTTCATAGCCGGTCTTATAATCGATGACTTTATGAAAAAGGATGGGAATCCCTGCTCCTACAAGGGCCTTTTCCAGACGGCGTACGCCTTCTTCAAACCCTATACGGATAAGGGGCGACACCTTCTGCGGTCCAGGGATGTTCATCGTAAAAAACAGCAGCGGTTTGTGGAACCGCTCGAGGAGCTTCCGCTGAGCCAAGGCCCGACCGTCCCGAGCCCGCAGCATATCGGGGACTTCCACGCGAAGTTCCGGAGGTACAGTGAGTTTATTTTTCATTCGTCGGATTGATCCTTTCTTTTTTCCCAAGGGTCCTGATGAGTTCGATAAAGGCCCGGGCATAGGGGCTCAGGTACGCGTCTTTTCTCGTGCAGACATAGCAGTAGCGCTTATTGGCAACGCCCAGGAGCGGATAAAGGACACAGTCACCCTGCTCCATAAAATAATGGTCCAAATAGACATCCGGACAGATAAAGACAGCATCCATGGTGCTGACAAGCCGCTTCCCCACTTCGATGCTGCTGGTTTCAAGGACCAAATGGGGTTTGATGTCGTATACGTCAAAAAGGGTATCCTGGACCTTACGGACGTTATGCCCTTCTGTAATGGAAATAAAGTCTTCATTCTTTGCTTCCGTAATATGGATGGGCACACCGGGATCGATGCGCTGGGCCAGCATGGTCAGCTTGTTGGCGACCAGTACGACGTCTTCGGTCTCGACAAGTTCGTAAATGAGTTCGTCGTTTCCCGGTGACGTCGTCATGATGGCAATATCGACATCGCCGTTGAGGACGGATTTTTCCGTAATGTTGCTCCCTGCTTCCTTGATTTCCAGTTTGATGTGGGGATAGCGCTGGCGGAATACGGGCATGACCCGGGGCAGCATCTGCATTGCCCGCTGAATAGGGATTCCCAGACGCAGGGTGCCGTACCCTTCATATTGGATGTCCGAGACTTCATGAAGCAGGTTCGTACTGATGGTAATGATCTTTTTTACGGCCGCAATATACTTTTTCCCCGCTTCTGTAAGCACGATGGGTTTAGTATTGCGAAGAAAGATCGGTGCACCAAGATATTTTTCCACAGCCTTGATGGTCTGGCTCAGGGCCGGCTGTGAAACATGCATGGTCTTGGAGGCATTGGTGATGCTGCCTTCCTTGATGATTTCCATGATATACTGCGCGTGCTTCAAGTTAAGTCCCATTCTTTGCTTCTCCTGTACAGGTTAGGATGGATCATTTCTCCGTGCTCTAAAAAAGCCCTCTTAGGGCTTTGCTTTTGCTTGATTCCGGCAGGAGAAATGCATCTCCTTTAACATCATTTGGTCCCGTATTCAGAATGTTTCTTAATTTCACGTCAATTAAGAAAACAGTGTCAATCGGGCCAACCCACAAGGGATGCGGGGTTTGACAATATAATAAGATTCGACTTATGGTCATTATACCATTATTTATATTAGTTTTCCAATTTTTCCTGTGCTACTATCAAGGTGTAAGACTGTAAACAGTTCTTTTCTAGAAATGAAGGAGGAATTTTCATGGAATTAAAGAAGGCAGCCATGGCTGGCACCGTTGAGTCCTCCGATGCCCAAATCACCGTTGAACCCGGTACGAATGGCATCGAACTCAATATTGAAAGCAGTGTCATCCAACAGTATGGCAGACAGATCAAGGCTGTTGTCTTGGAAACCCTGAAGAAACTCGATGTTAAAAACGCTAAGGTTTCCGTAGTTGACAAAGGTGCACTCGACTGCACGCTGAAAGCACGTGTAGAAGGCGCCGTTTTCCGCTCCATCAATGATGATCCGGATACGCCGAATCCTTGGGAGGTCTTATAATATGGCAGTGATCAATACGAACCCCAACTTCAAGCGTCTCAGAAGATCCATGATGTTCTTGAACGCTCAAAAACCGAGCCTCATCAAAGACCCGTATGTATATAAACCCGATTCCATCATGCTTGACCTGGAAGACGCCGTGGCTGAAAACCAAAAGGATGCCGCCCGCTATTCCCTGTTCCATGCCCTGAAGGAAATCGATTATCATGGCTGCGAACGCGTTGTCCGTATCAACGGCCTGGAAACTCCGCACTGGAAGGAAGATATCCGCGTCTGCGTAGCTGGCGGGGCCGATACAATTCGTATTTCCAAAACGGAATCCGCTCAGGATGTTAAACTCGTAGAAGAAGCCATCACGGCTGCTGAAAAGGAATTCCATAAGGAAGTGGGTTCTACCCTCATCATGGCCGCTATCGAATCGACGAAGGGGATCCTCAACGTCTACGATATCTGCCAGGCTTCTGACCGTCTTTTTGGTGTAGCCCTTTCCGGCGGCGACTACACCCGTGACCTGCAGACCTCCATTTCCAAGACCGGTGTCGAACTCATGGGCGCCCGTCAGCAGATGGTCATTGCTGCACGCGCTACGGGCCGTATGTGCTTTGATACGGTCTATACCGACCTGGATGACATGGAAGGCTTCCGCAAGGATGTCGAAATGATCAAGACCATGGGCTTTGACGGCAAATCCATCATCAACCCGCGTCAGATTCCGGTCTGCCACGAAGTCTTCACGCCGAACGAAAAACAGATTCGTTGGGCTGAAGCCGTTGTCCGCGAAATCGACACCAAGAAGGCGATGGGGATTGGCGTATTCACCCTGAACGGCAAGATGCTTGACGTAGCTTTCTATGATGGCGCAAAAAGAACGATCGCCCTGGCAAAAGCTGCCGGTGTTTATAAGGGGGATTTATAATATGAAGAATGCAGTAGATAGAGAAATTCCAGAGGAAATCCTGAAAGCAACCGGTAAGGAACCGTTCCAGGGAAGCTTCTCCAAACACCTCGTTGCTTATCAGGCTGCCACCCATACGGTTGCACCTGTAATTGACCCGAGTTACAGCAAAGTTGTCGATTCCATTGAAGATGTCCTGAAAAAATGCGGCATCAAAGATGGCATGACCCTCTCCTTCCATCATCATTTCCGTGAAGGGGACTATGTTGTCAACATGGTCATGGAAGCCGTCCACAAGATGGGCATCAAAGACCTGACCATTTGCGCGACTTCCCTGGGTAAGGCCCAGACCCCGATTGTCCCGATGATCGAAGATGGCACCATCACGAACATCCAGGCTTCCGGCGTGCGCGGCAAGATTGGTGAAGCCATTTCCAACGGCAAACTGAAAGGCCTTGCCATCATGCGCGGTCACGGCGGCCGTGTCCGTGCCATCGAATCTGGTGAAGTCCATGTTGACATTGCCTTCATTGGTGCTCCTTGTGCCGATGATATGGGCAACTGCCGGGCTTTCGGCAGCGCTAACGGCAGTGACTGCGGTGTTCTCGGCTATGCAGCCGTAGATGCCCAGTATGCTGACAAAGTTGTCGTTGTCACCGATACGCTCGTTCCCTTCCCCAACGTTCCTGCTTCCATTGACATGACGAACGTTGACTACGTTGTCAAAGTTGACGCCATTGGCGATCCCAGCAAGATTGCTACGGGGGCTGCCAAACCGACAACGGACCAAAGAAAGCTCCTCATGGCCAAATACGCGGCTGATTTTATGACCTATATGCCTTGGTACAAAGATGGTTTCATCTACCAGACCGGTGTTGGCGGGGCTTCCATTGCTTCCACCAAATACCTGGCTGACCATCTGAGAAAAGATGGCATCAAGATTGGCGTAGCCATGGGCGGTATCGCTCAGCCGATCTGCGAACTGCAGCATGAAGGCCTCATCGACAAGATTGCTGATACGCAGGATTTTGATACGGCTGCCATTGAAGACATCAAGACGAACCCGAACCATTATGAAATCACGACGAGCCAGTATGCTGACCCCTTCAACAAGGGCGCTTACGTCAATAAACTGGACTTTGTCATCCTCGGTGCCCTCGAAGTTGATACGAAATTCAATGTCAACGTTGTTGTCGGCTCCGACGGTGTCATCACCGGGGCACAGGGCGGTCATCCGGATACGGCTGCCGGTGCTAAATGCACCATCGTCATTGCGCCTCTGCTTCAAGGCCGCAGCCCTGCAATCTGCACGGAATGCACGACCATCACGACGCCGGGTGAGACCGTTGACGTTGTTGTCACCGATTACGGCATTGCCATCAACCCGAAACGTACGGACATCATTGAAGCTGCCAAAGACTGCGATCTACCGATCTGCACCATTGAAGAGCTTCGCGACAAAGCTTACGCCATGGTTGGCGAACCCGACCCCGTCCAGTTTGATGATCGCGTTGTCGGTATCATCGAAGCCCGTGACGGCTCCATCATGGATGTTGTCCGCAAAGTAAAACCTTACGAATTTAAATAATCTGTATGCTGAAAAGCCGCTCCCTTAGGGGCGGCTTTTTTTATAAGACATTAGGACCTAAGTTTGCAGCCTCTTTTCTTTTCATTATAAAAGGGTCCCTTGCCTTATCCCCTCGTTTCAGCCTTTTCGATTATTCATTTTCCTGAACATAAAAAGAACCTGTAAAAACGAAATGTCAGCGTTCTTACAGGTTCTTCTTTTTATTTGTTACACTTTGGCTTCATCCTTGGTCAAAAATCCAAGGGCAATGATCATCGCATTGAAGATCCAGAAATATATGCCCAGCTGCAGATTAAACAGGGTATAATCTGTCATCCCTGCGACAAAGATGCCTACAAGGGACGCAATATAACCGCAGGCAAGGCCGCGGATCCAGGGCTCTGCCTCACGATGCCGGATGCTGCGGGCAAGGACCGCCAACTGATATATGATGTACAGGAAAAGGGCAAGGCCCGGAATGCCCAGCTCGGCCGCAATGTTGGTCAAAAGATTGTGGCTATGGTACATGATGACGCTGGGATCCACATAACCGAAATTATAGTCAGGGAAGGCAAATTGATAGCCGTACCAGCCCACGCCAAAAGGATGCTCCTCAATCATGGAGGTCGCACTGTCCATGTACATCAGACGCAGCTCTGCCGATGTATCCTTGATGGAAAAGATGGACATGATGCGGGCCGACAAACGGTCCCAGCCAATCCACAGGACCCCTAGTCCCCCACCGATGAAAGGCAGGAACGCTTTGTGGTAAAAAGCGCCGGCAAAGACAAAGAGGACAAAGAATAGGGCAATCCAATTGCCGCGGGAGAACGTGAGGATCAGACAAGTAATGGCAAGAAGAAAGATCACTGCAAGGGAGGCCCTTCTCTTGCCGCCTTTCAAGGGAGCAAAGAGGCCTTCACTGTAGGCCGCGGTCATGACAAGGAAACTGGCGAGGATATTGGGGTTTTCCAACGTTGAGACAGCCCGTTTGGTCATGAGCGGGAACGCGGCGTGATCGATCCATTCCGCATCCTGGATGGCAATGACACCAAAAAAGTACTGATAGATGCCGTAAAGCGCCACCAGACCGGCCGAGACCATAAAGACCTTGACAAGAAACAGGGACCGCCGGCCCGTACTGCCGTAACGCAGGACAAAATAGAATGAGCCGGCCTTGAGTCCTACCACAACAATCCAGTTATAGGCGCTTAAAAAAGGCTCCTGGGACCAACAAACACTCACAGCGGATAGGAGAAAGAGCGCCCATAAGGGGCGGCTGATCTTTTTGGGAACCGTCACCTTGGGCCAGAACTGTCCCGTCTTTAGGATATTCGCAAAATTCAGCACCACCATGACGAGAAACAGGCCAATGGCAAGATTCAGATGGATCGGCAAAAGGAAAACATACGCCACAAGGAGTCCGTAAAGGATCTGGTTCAGGTTCCAAGATTCGGGAAAGATTTGTTTATGTGTCATAGGAAATCCTCTGAGAGGCCCTTTGCCTTGAAGGTGCCCACAAGATAAAGGGAGCCGCAGACAAGGACCACATCATCCGGTCCGGCCTCATGGACCGCCGTTTCGAAAGCAGTCTTGAGATCATCCATAGGAATGGCCTTTTTATGAAGACGACGGGCAAGGACATCGGGCTTTTCGGCCCGCGTACCGTTATCAGCAAGAACGGTATAGATCGTATCCGTATCCCGGAAGAGGATCTGGGCCACTTCGCTTACATCCTTATCCCCCATCATGCCAAAGATGAAATAACGATGGCCATGGGGATAATAGGTATCAAGGGCCCGCCGCAGAACCGTCACGCCGGAAGGATTATGGGCCCCGTCCAGGATCACGTCGGGCCGTTCATGGATAAGTTCCATGCGGCCTGGCCAGGTCGTGAGATCCATGCCCTTGAGAATCTTCTTTTCTGTAATGGCAGGGTCCTTTTTTGCCAGCACTTCCGCGGCTTTAAGGGCCACGGCAGCATTCACGATCTGATGGGCGCCGGCAAGATGGATGGTAACTTCCCGCTCACCGGAATGAAACGGATAGAGGAAGAGCTGTTCCTGCATGGATCCAGCAAGCAGGGTTGCGGAAAAATCCTCACCATAGACATAAAGAGGTGCCGATTTTTCTTCACTTGTGACCCGAATGACTTCAAGGGCACTGCCGTCAGCGGCGGTCACAACAGGAACGTGATCCTTGATGATGCCGGCCTTTTGTTCCGCAATGGCTTCAATGGTCTTTCCCAGCCGGTCCGTATGCTCCAAGGTAACGTTCGTAATGACGGAAAGCTCTGGCACAATGACGTTCGTCGAATCCCAAAGGCCGCCCATGCCGACTTCGATGACGGCATAATCCACCTTTTCCTTGGCAAAATAAAGGAAGGCCATGGCGGTAATGACTTCAAACTGGGTCGGCTGTTCGCCGCCATTTTTGAGGAATGTATCGACAGCAGCCTTGGTTTCTTCCGTCACGGCAGCAAAATCCTCATCGGAAATATCAACGCCGTCGATGGACATACGCTCATTATATTTAACAAAGTGGGGCGACGTATAGCACGCCGTCTTTTTCCCCGAAGCCGTGAGGATATGGGACAGGTAGGAAGCCACGCTCCCCTTCCCGTTGGTTCCCGTTATATGGATGGTCCGGATCTTGCGTTCCGGGTGATCCAAGAGTTCCACAAGGCCCGTGATGCGTTCCATACCGAGATGGATGCCAAATTTACCAAGACTTTCGATATACTGCATCGCTTCGTTGTAGTTCATGATTCTCCTCCGGTCCCATTAAGGCAAGGACCGCGCCAGAAGGCCAGGGCAGGCTTTTCCTGCCCGGACCCAGATTGAGGTTACTGGAGTTTCTGAAGTTCCTTCAGTTGGTCTTCAAGGGCGGTAAGACGCGCCTTGACGTCTTCTTTCTTCGCTTTTTCCTTTTCCACGACCGCTTCCGGAGCTTTGGCGAGAAACCCTTCATTGGAAAGCTTGCCCTCAATGCGGGACAGTTCCTTTTTGGCCCCGTCAAGTTCCTTCGTCAGCCGCTTCATTTCCTTTTCCACGTCAATGAGACCCTTAAGGGGCAGATAGACCTTGGCGCCTGTCACAACGGCTGTCATGGCGTTTTCCGGCGCTTCGTCATTGATATCGCCCAATGTCAGCGTGTCCACCGTGCCCAAGCGTTCGACGTATTCCGGATGGCCTTCAAAGACGCTGCGGAAAGCAGGTTCCACCAAGATCGTGGCCGGCGCTTTCTTCCCAGGGGCAGCGTTTACTTCGGCCCGCATGTTGCGGATGGCTTTGATGGCATCCATCATGACCGTCATTCCGCTTTCCACGCTTTCATCCATGAGGGATTCATCCGCCACAGGCCACGGCGCAATCATGATGCTCTCCCCTTCATGGGGCAGATGCTGCCAGATTTCTTCCGTAATGAACGGCATATAAGGATGCAGCAGCTTCATGGCATCGCCCAGGACGCGGCAGAGGACGAATTGGGCCGTTGACCGTTCTTCCGGATGCTCCTTATCATAAAGGCGGGGTTTGATAAGTTCGATGTACCAGTCACAGACTTCACCCCAAATGAAATCGTAGATGAGGCGGCCGGCTTCTCCGAGTTCAAATTTTTCGAGGAAGCTTGAAACGTCCTTGATGGTGTGCTGCAGGCGGGACAGGATCCAGCGGTCAGCAAGGGTCAGAGGCGCCCGTTTAGCCGAAGCATCATACCCATCGAGGTTCATGAGGGCAAAGCGCGACGCGTTCCAGATCTTATTGGCAAAGTTTCGCGTTGCTTCGATGCGGTTCCAATAAAAACGCATATCGTTGCCCGGCGTATTGCCTGTAATGAGCATGAAGCGCAGCGTATCGGCTCCATATTTGTCAACAACTTCCAAGGGGTCAATGCCGTTACCCAGGGATTTACTCATCTTCCGGCCCTGTTCATCGCGGACAAGACCATGGATGAAGACATGCTTAAAGGGAATTTCCTTCATAAATTCCATGCCCATGGTGATCATGCGGGCAACCCAGAAGAAAATGATGTCATAGCCCGTCACCAGGACGCTCGTCGGATAAAACTGCTGCAGTTCGTCCGTCTTGTCCGGCCAGCCAAAGGTGGAAAAAGGCCATAGACCGGAACTGAACCAGGTATCAAGGGCATCTTCATCCTGATGGATGTTGTGGCTGTGGCAGTGCGGGCATTCCGTCAAATCCGTCCGGGACGCCATCTGCTTTCCGCAGTCGTCACAGTACCACACAGGGATACGGTGACCCCACCAGATCTGGCGGGAAATGCACCAGTCATGGATGTTGTCCATCCAGTTCGTATAGGTCTTCGTGAAACGGTTCGGCACAAACTGGATGCGCCCGTCTTCAACGCATTCCACGGCGGCCTTCACGAGGGGTTTCATTTTGACAAACCACTGCGTGGAAATGAGGGGTTCCACGACGTGGTGGCAGCGCTGGCAGTGACCGACAGCATGGGGCGCGTCTTCGATCTTGACGAGAAGACCCAAGTCCCTCAGGTCCTGGACGATATGCTTGCGGCATTCGTAGCGGTCTTCCCCTTCGTATTTGCCGGCGTCCGCCGTCATCTTGCCGTCAAGACCGATGACCGTCAGACTGGGCAGCTTCTGGCGCTGCCCCACTTCATAGTCGTTGGGATCATGGGCCGGCGTAATCTTTACGGCGCCCGTACCAAATTCAAGGTCAACGTATTCGTCGGCCACAATGGGGATAAGGCGGTCCATGATGGGAAGGCGAACCTGTTTTCCCACAAGGTCCTTATAGCGTTCATCCTTGGGGTTTACGGCAACGGCCGTATCGCCGGGAATGGTTTCCGGACGGCTCGTGGCAATTTGGAGATAGCGCCCGGCTTCCCCTTCGATGGGATAATTCACATACCACAGATGGCCCTCGTCATCCTGGTGTTCCACTTCAACGTCAGACAGGGCCGTACGGCAGTTGACGCACCAATTGATGATGCGCGTTCCCTTATAGATGAGGCCTTTTTCATAGAGGCTGACAAAGGCCTCACGGACAGCACGGGAAAGTCCTTCATCCATGGTAAAGCGCTGACGGTCCCAGTCGCAGGAAATGCCCAGGCTCTTGAGCTGAGTCACGATGCGGTCGCCATATTCTTCCTTCCACTGCCAGACCCGTTCCAGGAATTTTTCACGGCCCAGGTCATAGCGAGTGAGGTTTTCCTTCTTTTTCAGTTCCTCTTCCACTTTGATCTGCGTGGCAAGTCCCGCGTGGTCATACCCGGGAAGCCAGCAGGTATTGTCCCCCATCATACGATGCCAGCGCACGAGGATGTCCTGCAGGGTATTATCAAGGGCATGACCCATGTGGAGCTTACCGGTGATGTTGGGCGGCGGAATGACCACACTGAAGGGTTTCCGGCTCTTATCGACGGGTTGATGGAAAAAGCCATGTTCCACCCAATATGCATACCATTTCTTTTCCACTGCCGCCGGGTCATAGACCTTGGGGATGTTGTTTTCTTCTGCCATACTTCCAAAAGCCTCCTTAGCCTGTAAAAAAAATAAACCCGTCCCATCAGATAGGACGAGTTCGGTCGCGGTACCACCTATTTTCCCAATTGCTTGGGCAACTTGAGGACGTAACGAGCCAAACGGGCGGGCTTACTTTGGTTCAGCACGCCAGCTCCCGGGCGACTTCAAGGGATTTTCCTAGATGCTTGCACCGGCCGCATCTTCTCTTAAAAGGAAAGGGCCCCCTACTCCTCCCGTTCAACGCTTTTTACATATATAGTTTATTTTACCAAGGAGCGCGGGGAATGTCAATCTTCCCGCCGGTTCCAAAAAAGGAACCTGCAGCTGCTGCCACAGGTTCCCTTGTGCTATTTGACGATGATCACCGGTACGGGCGACAGCTGGGCCACCTTGCTGCTCACGCTGCCCAGGAGGAATTCCTCCACGCCTGACAGACCGCGTTTACCGATGACAATGGCATCGGCACCTTTTTCCCTAGCCACGGTAACGGCCATTTCAGCGGCGTCGCCAAATTCCATGTCGAACTCGGCTGCACCAGCAAAATCCTTCAGTTTGTCCTTTGCCGTATCAAGGACCATCTTACCAATCTGGGTTGGTTTCACGCTCGTATCCTTGACGGGCTTATTGCCAACGACAATGAGCTGGTTGACTTTATTGCTCGGCACCACATGGATGACAATGAGTTCACCGCCCACAGCCTTTGCCATATCCGCCGCCGTTTCAAGAGCACGGAAACTGGTTTGGGAACCATCAATCGGAACGAGGAATTTCTTGAACATAAGACCACCCCCTAGTTACGGCGTCTTTTCTTTCCTCTGCCTATTTCACGATAAGGACAGGGACAGCGGCGTACTGCGCCACGCGGGAGCTGACGCTGCCCAAGAAAAATTCAGCGATGCCGGACAGGCCACGGCTTCCGATGACGATGGCATCTGCATGTTTGTCCTTGCTGAGTTCAATAATCCGGTCCGAGGCATGGCCCACATCCATGAGATAGTCGACCTTGCCCGTAAAGCCTTCCATCTTGGTTCTTGCCGTGTCAAGAACACTGCTGCCAATACGGGTCAACTGGTCATTTTCTGCAGCAACAGCCGTCTGGTCCAAGCTGTTGATATAAAGATCGGCACTGCTGTAAGTCTGGACGATATGAGCTACAATGAGCTCACCGTCATACTTCGCAGCCAGATCCTTTGCCGTTTCAAGGGCTCTCCAGCTCGTCGAGGAACCATCAACAGGAACTAAGATCTTCTTGAACATACACCTCTACCTCCTTACCTTAGGGGAACCTCCCTATTCCTAGCGTCAGGTACCATACCTGCTATTTGACGATGGTCACCGGACAATGGGCACTTTGAGAAACCTTTGTGCTGACACTGCCCAGGAAGAATCCGGCAAGGACGCCCATTCCGCGATTGCCCATGACGATGAGGTCCGCGTCAATGGTCTCTGCCACTTCGCAGATTTTTTCCGCCGGATCGATATCGACATATTTCTTGAAGGTGATCTTGTCATAGCCTGATTTTCCTGCCTCCCGCTGTGCCAGTTCAAGCGGGGTCAGGCGGGCCGATTCAATCTCGTTGCCGTCCTTATCCTTCACAGCCGGTTTGATACGGCTCAGGTCGTAGGGAATATCCACATTGAGGACAACAATCTCACTTGCAAAATGTTTCCCCAACTCAATGGCAAAATTCATGGCACGCAGGGAAATATCGGACCCATCAATGGGAACCAGGATCTTTTTCATCATAGGAAACTCACCTCCATAAATACGCGGGCCGCAGTCCTTATTTTACGATGAGGACCGGCACCGAAGCATACTGGGAAACCTTGGAACTGACGCTACCCAGGAAGAATTCGGCAATGCCGGACAGGCCGCGGCTGCCGATGACAATGGACGTGCAGGCCTTTTCCTTGCTGACAGCAATGATCCTCTCGGACGGATGACCGACTTCAAGAAGGAATTCTTTTTTGCCCTTGAAGTCCTGCATTTTTTCCTTGGCCGTTTCAAGGACGCTGTTGCCGATCTTTGTCAGTTCTTCATTACCTTGGCTGATGGTGGCCTGATCTAAGGGCACAACCAAGAGTGCAGCATTGTTATAGGGTTGAATGACATTGACAACAACCATTTCCCCACGGAATGCTTCGGCCAGTTTCTTTGCTTCTTCCATGGCTTTCCAACTCGTTTCAGACCCATCAACAGGGACCAGGATCTTCTCAAACATATAACCACCTCCAAGTGATCTGCTATTCTTATCCTTATTGTCCTTATTCGCCCTTCGTTTTGGGAACCCTTTTATTTTTACCGTATTGTGAGAAAAATTTTTCCTATAAGAAAATATATGACAAAAGTTACACAATAGAGGTAAACTGTCTCTATTAACCTTATATTATGCTCAATTTGTTTCTCATTAGTCCCTTCTTTCCCATCTCATGATCTTCTTATTTGATTATCATCAAAATTCCAAGCTTTTTTTCTAAAAAAGGAAAAATTTTCTTTTCTCCGACCATCGTGTATAATGATGGCTGAAAACTGATTGATTGAGGTGTCACTGTGGAACTTTTTATTTTTATTCTCCTCCTTTCCCTTATGTCCTTTTCCGTCGCCTTTTTGGTCTACGGATTCTGCCTCCGTTTTTTCGGGGCTTCAGGGACTAAGTCAAAGATTGCCCAATGGACGCTGACGCCCCTTGTGGTCATCTTATGGAACCTCCTCGTCATTACGCGCAATGACATTTCCCGCGCCATCTTGGGCGCCCTCCCCATGGTCGCCCTTGCAGCCTTTGTCATCTACTACAAAGTAAAGCATGGCCAAGACGACGCACCGGAACCGCACGAGTTCATTGAGAAACGGACCAGTGCCAAGTCCTTGAAGCACAAGGAAAAAATCCGCAAACGGGAAGAAGCAAAGCGGGCGCGGCGGGAAAAGAACAAATAAGGGGCAGCCCTGTAAAAAGGAAAAGCTGTGAAGCAAGAACACGCTTGTTTCACAGCTTTTTTACTAGCCAATGATGAGGACGCCCAAGGGATAACCAACAAAGGCCATCGCCAGAAGGGCCAGAAGGGAAAAGATACCGCCCCAAATAAACATATCCCGAGCCGTTGTCCAGCCCGAGCTGATGGCCACGGTATTGATGGTCGACTGACCGGCAGGCGTCATGTTGCAGATCCCAGCTCCAAACCCAATGAGGCAGACGACGGCACCAACGGCCACCGTTCCCTGCGGCAGGGCCTGCAGGACCGAAAGGGCCACGGCACTGACCACAGTCGTCGTAACGATATTCGATGAAAAATTCGTTTCAAGGATGCACCAAGCAAAGAAGAAGAGAATGATGCCTTCTGCAGGAAGTGAAGCGGCTACAGGGCCCAACATAGTGCTCAGCCATTCCTTGATGCCCATCTCCTGGTTGGTCAGGGCCGACCCCAGCATAGTGGCAGCCCCGGTCATGAGGATAGCCGCCCAAAGGATCCCGTTGGAAACAGCTTCCTTGAAGCTTAGAAGCGGCTCCCCGTTTTCCCGGAGGATAAAAAGGAGGATGCAGCCCAAAAGGGGCGGCATGGCCGTCGTATAGCGGCTGAGGCTCTTATAAAGCCAAGGGCTCACGCCACGCAATAGGCTCGGTCCCACCCACAGGATGACGGTCAGCGCCATGACGGCAAGGATCATGACTTCCCTGCGGCTTGTCTTGGGAACGAGGGTTTTCAGTTCCATCGCTTTTCTTAGGTCCATCTGCGCAAGATCACTGGGGCGATAGATATAGCGGAAAACGGCAATGAGGGAAAGGACAAGGACCAGCCCCGTCGGGATGCCGACAGCCATATACTGGAACTGGTTCACCTCAATCCCCGCAGCCGCTTTGTAATAGCCAATGGCAAGGGTTGGCCAGACATGTCCAATGGCAGTCATGCCCGACGAAAGGCTGATGCAGAAAGCCGTCCCCAGCATGAGCATATTGCCAGTCTGGCTCTTTTTCTTTATTTGAAGCACTTCATAGATATCCTCCAAAAATGGCATAAAGGCCACAAAAAGGACAGATGGGCTGATGAAAAGTCCCATGAAGGTCACGGAAAATAAGAGGAAAGAGACAAAGCACCAAGGGCCTTTCCGGGCAAAGCGGTTCGTGACAAAAGCCACAGCGCAGCGCCGGACAAAAAACGTCTTTGACAGCGGATAAACGAGAACAAAAGTAAAGAGCAGGAACGCAACCGTCACATTTCCAAAGGCGCCCCGAAAAACAGCGGGAAATCCAAAATGAGGCAACAGGCCCAAAAGAAACAGGGTAATGAGGCTCGGCCAATCAATGGAAATGGTGATCCACATCATGAGCGATGACAAAAAGACGCCCAAAACAGCGAGTCCTTCCTGCGTAAGGGGCGGCGTCGGGGTAAGGCGCGAGACCGCAAAGCCAGCGGCCAGCGACACGATCATCCAAACGAGGTCCTTCGTCTGTTTCGTCATTTGGCGGCACCGTCCTTCCGGTCATTCTGGAGAATGACAAACCCTTCACTTTCCTTGGAAAGCTGGAAAAGGAGCTTCTGCATGGCCGTATCGGACAAGTCTCCCAAGATGGTGAGGTCAAAGGTCACGGAGTGGGTCCCTTCATTGAAGGACATGAGTTCCATGTACTGCATGTTGAAGCCATAATCACCTACCATGCTGAGGATGCTGCTCATGGCGTTGGGCTCGTCCGGACGGGTCAGACGAATCTTGACGCGCCAGCCGCCGGGAGTCGTGTCAATGCCGGCAGAAAGTTCCTTGAAAAGATCCGGATTCCAATCAAAGAGCAGGCCATATTGAAACATGCGGCTTGTTTCCATGATTTTCCGCACCACGGCAAGGTATTCCGGCAGACGGTCAGCTGGAACATCCGCCCCCAAACGGTCCAAGATGGCCTTTTCCCGGTCCCTCCGATAGATTGTGGTCTCCCCTGCCGCCTGCTTTGCCTTGGCCACTTCCAAAGAGCAGTCCATACGGCGCAGGATGAGTGTCTTGATCTGGGGATCAAGGGCATCGATTTCTTTTCTCACATCTTCTAATTTCATATTCTTGCCTTCCTTTCTACTTTCCTGCTGGATTCCTACAAAAAAGCAAAAGTGCCTGAAAAGGGATTCCAGGAACACTTTTGCTGAAGGAGTCAATTACGCTTCTTCAATTCTTTTGACGACCTCGTCACCCACTTCACTTGTCGTGGCCGTACCGCCCATGTCAGGCGTGAGAATTGTTTTTTCTACGAGCATGGCTTCGATGATTGCAAGAAGCCGGCGACCCCATTCAGGGTGGCCGAAGAAATCAAGCATCTGGCTGGCAGACCAAATGGAAGCCAAGGGATTGGCCTTTCCCGTACCGGCAATATCCGGTGCGCTTCCGTGGATGGGCTCAAACATGGATGGATAGGTCCTTTCAGGATTGAGGTTTGCCCCGGCAGCAAGGCCCATGCCGCCTGAAATGGCGGCGCCAAGGTCAGTCAGGATGTCCCCAAACAGATTGGAGCAGACCACCACTTGGTACCGTTTGGGATCTTTGACCATGAACATGCTCGCTGCATCGACCAGATAGGAATGGGTTTCCACTTCGGGATATTCCTTTCCCAGTTCCGCAAAGATCTGGTCCCAGAAAACCATGGAATAATTGAGGGCATTGCCCTTACTGATGCTGGTGAGGCTGCGGTGTTCCTTTTTAGCCAGTTCATAGGCATAGCGCATGATGCGCTCTGTCCCAAAGCGGGAGAAGACCCCGTTCTGGATGACTGTTTCCCGCGGCGTGCCCGGATAGAGCCAAGCTCCGGAACCAGCGTACTCTCCTTCGCTGTTTTCCCGGATAAAGACCATGTCGATATCGTTTTCCGTAATCCCCACTAGCGGGCAGGGTGCACCTTTAAGAAGCTTGACAGGGCGCAGGTTGACATACTGATCAAAATCGTGACGGATGCGCAGAAGCAGGTCACGGAGGGAAATATGGTCCGGAACACCGGGATAGCCCACCGCGCCCAAATAGATGGCATCAAAATGGCTCAGCGTCTCGATGCCGTCCTCAGGCATCATCTTTCCCGTCTTTAGGTAGTATTCACAGCCCCAGGGAAATTCCGTAAATTCGAAGGAAAAACGACCGTCTTTTTGAGCCACGGCAGCAAGGGCCTTTTGCCCTTCCCGCAGGACCTCCGGTCCAATCCCATCGCCGCCGATGACAGCCACACGATACACGGTTTTTGTAGACATCATTCCACCTCCTTTATCCCTTACGAAAGGGAACACGTCACAGGAGAAAAATTCAGGGCCGCAGCCGCCTTGGCTCCTGGTTCAGCGACCTTTTCCAGCCATTTGAGGTCATAAGGTTCAAATGTCACGCGGCTGTATTTTTCCACGTCAAGGACGGTTCCATCCCAGTCCGAATCGATCCGTCCCGTCTGTTTGATGAGGATGTCGTACAAAATGGCGCAGTCCCGACCATCGCTGTCTTTTTCAAAAATCGTGCTGTAGGGCAGCGTCTTATGGTAGACAAGTTCCAGGTCCTTGTACGTAAAGTGGAACCCGCAGCGCATGCGGCAGCCGTCAAGGCCAGTATACCGAGCCACTTTCCTAAGATCCTGGAGGATCTTGTCCCCCTGCCTGTCATAGAGGTTTTCCGGCGTTGTTTCCGTATAGTCGAAACGGAACTGGATGCTCGGCGCATGGACCTTGCGGAAGCGTTCCATAAAGGGTACAAGCTGCTCCTTCGGATAGTTCTTATAAAGGACGCAGTTGATCCGGAAACGGACAGGCAGCTTTTCCAGAAGGGAATCATTGGATTCCTGGACGAAATGCTGCATATGGCGCGAAATGTTAAGACAGGTAATCTTCTGCTTGTTCCGCTCCAAAAAAGCCAGGATTTCTTCCTCGGTCTGGGTCTGGGACACGGGCAGGGTCGTATTGATATAGACCTTGTGCGTCAATGAGACCTTATCGAGCATCTGCTGCAGACTTTCGAGATTGGCCAACGGTTCACCGCCTGTAAAGACAAAATCACAATACGGCGTCAGACGGTCCATCGTTTCCATGCTTTTTTTGATGGCTTCCAGGGAAAAACCCGTGCAGTCTGCATATTCTTCCTTATTGACGCAGAACGGGCAGTTGTTCTTGCAGTCATAAGGTACAAAGACCGTGACCGTCGCACCGCCTTCTCTCGTCTTATACGGGAAGGACTTTGCCGCTGCGGCCAGTTTGGCATCAAGTGTTCTTGTTATCATCAAAATCCCCTCAACCTTTTTTAGCTTCAGGCGCCAAAAGCGGCGCCCTGTGAACAAGGGGAAAACACAGGATGGCGCACTTCCCCCCCAAAATCTCACTATTGTTTATTCTACCATAAAAATTTGGTAGATTTCAATTTTTTGTTTCTTTCTCTGGCAGCTGCGCCCATTTTTACAGGAAAAAAGAGTTTTTTCTCCGCCAAAGGGAGGCAGGGTTGTATAATAGAAGAATCCTACGCATTCGAGGTGAATTCCATGATTTCCATCCTGCCCCAAGGTTTCAATGATTTCCATTGCAAGGCTGGTGCCTGCCGCCATACATGCTGCCAAAAATGGGAAATCGATATTGATGACGATACAGCAGACTACTACCGCGGCCTTAAGACGCCCCTGGGCAAAAAAATCCAAGACCATATGGAAAAAGGTCCTGACGGCTGGCATTTCAAATTAACCGATAAGGGCTTCTGCGCCCTTCTGCGGACGGACGGACTTTGTGAAGTAATTACAGCGCTGGGGGAAGATAAGCTCTGTGACATCTGCACAGTCCATCCCCGCTTTTTCACCTATGTCGATGAATTTATTCTCTGCGGCACGGGCCTTTGCTGCGAAGCCTCATGCGAGCTTCTTTTGGCCCCTCACGAACCGCTTACCTTTACGGAAGAAGACACAGCTTTTATCTATACCTTCAAGGAACTTTTGGACTTCATGGGCTTTTCCCTGCCGGAAAGCCTGACCCACTATGCCCCGCTTTTCAGCAGCAAATCCTGTCAAAGCATCTTGGCTGACCTCATGATTACCGAACCCATTGATGAAGCATGGACGGAAGAGATCCGCAGCCTGCAGGGCATGATCCCCGCCTTACTGGAAAAAGTGGCTTCCTATGAAAAGACCTATGACCCCATTTCCTTTGACCGGATCTATCAATTTATTTTTTACCGTCAGCTTGATAAAGTCGAAGCCTACGGCCTTGATGCGGTCCGCGCCTATGCCCGGCGCAGCACGGACTTCATCTTCATGGAAACAGCCCTTCACGGCAACCTTGAAGAAGCCCTGCGCCGCTGGTCCGAACAGATTGAATATGATACAGATAATGTGGATTGGCTATTGGAACGGCTTTAATTTTTACTCAGTCCAAAAATCGGGCTCATTTGATGAAGTACGCGAGTCCATTGCTTAAAAAAGATTTTATGGAAACAATGGCCTCCTCATAGCCTATTGTACGATGAACCTTCCCACGTTTGGGGATAGCATACGCCTGGGCGCTTCCTTTCCCAACCTTGTGTCATCCCCTCCAGCGCCCAGCTTATCAAAGCGGAAGCTTTTTGCAATCTTCATTCCATAGGGGCCCATCTACTTTGTCTCCCACGGGCCTCAATCTCCTCAACGTACCGGCCTCTGGCCGTAAGGAAACTCACGCGTCGCTCATTTACTTTTGGGAGCGCCGCTTCAAAAAACCTTCGCGCATCAACTCCCACGGCGCTATACCAGTGGGATTGCTGCCGTCGTTGGAAGCGGGGTTCCTCACAAAAGGAGCCATCTGACCCGAATTGATAAAAGGCAAATGGAAGAAAGAACGGAAGGCAAAAGATGATAAACTAACCCCTAAACCGAACGTAAGCGCTGGTTCAGGTTAGGGTTCTTAGGGATTAGTTGGATCTAGTGAGCCTCTGCTCTTTTTGAAATCAGGATCAATGAGACAGCCCTTGGGAGGAAATTTTTTGATGCCCTCTGACAAAGAAAAAGCCTCCACCTTTTGGTGGAGGCTTTTTGCTTTTACTCGTCTTTTTTCGGTTTGAATTCTTCCAAGGTCAGTTGCTTATCGCTTGCCAGCATCTCCTGCGCCAACCGGTCAGGATACGGATGGGCATAGACGATGCGCTCAATCCCGGCATTGATGAGGATCTTGGAGCAGACAACACAGGGCTGATGCGTGCAGTACAGCGTCGCGCCTTTGGTGGACACGCCGTTTACAGCCGCCTGGATGACGGCATTTTGTTCGGCGTGGATGCCGCGGCAAAGTTCGTGGTTCTGACCGCTGGGGACATGGAGCTGCTCCCGAAGGCATCCCACTTCCTCACAATGGGCGATGCCCTTTGGCGTTCCATTGTAGCCCGTGGCAAGGATCTGCCGGTCCTTGACCAAAACGGCACCTACTTGTCGGCGCAGACAGGTGGAGCGCTTGGCAACCACCTCAGCGATTTCCATAAAATAACTGTCCCAGTCCGGTCTTTTCATAGGTTACTCCAGCGTACCAAAGACGCGGTCGCCGGCATCACCAAGACCGGGAACGATATAGCCATTTTCATTCAGATGGTCATCAAGGGCTGCCGTATAAATGGGCACTTCCGGATGGCTGCGGTTGACAAGGGCAACCCCTTCCGGCGCGGCCACAAGGCACATAAAGCGAAAATGTTTGTAGCCATCCTGCTTGAGCATGGTAATGGCAGCTTCGGCACTGCCGCCCGTAGCGAGCATGGGGTCGATGAGGATGATTTCCGCATCCTTGTCTTTAGGCATCTTGCAGTAATATTTGATGGGCTGCAGCGTTTCCTCGTCGCGGGTAAGGCCAATATGGCCCACTTTGGCTTCCGGCACAAGGTCCATGACCGCATCAAGGAATCCCAGACCGGCGCGGAGAATCGGCACCACCGTGATTCCCGATACATCAAGTTCATAGCCCGTTGTTTCAGCAAGCGGTGTCGTGACTTTCTTGTGACGGACAGGCAGATCACGGGTCACTTCAAAAAGCAGCAGCTGGGCAATTTGGTCAAGGAGCTGTCTGAAATCCTTTGGCTGCGTGTTCTTATCTCGGAGACGGGTCATTTTTTCTTTAATCAAGGGATGGTCAACGACATGGATTTGCATCTTCATTTCTCCTTTATCTTGTTCACTTTAATGGGATAATAGGGCCCCATCGTATCAGGGTCAGCGCAGGTGCTTATCCGGATATACGGCCCGGGCACCACCAATGAGGGGCGGACGGGTAAAGGCCGCCGTGAGAACGGCTTCGCCCAATTTCTTTCGCGAAAGGCGGACAGGAACGGCGACGGGTTTAAGGTGCATGCCGATCAGGGTCTGACCAATATCAAGCCCCAAGTCAGCACGAATGGCAAGGACCACTGCCGGTTTGGAAAAGCCCTCATAGGCCGCCGTTGCCCAAGCGCCGCCCGCGTGTTCCACGGGTCGCACCGTCACTTCCTGGAGTCCCAGTTTTTCCATGGTCTTTTCCTCGACAACAAGGGCCCGATTCAGGTGCTCGCAGCACTGGGCCGCCAGCATGATCTTATGCTTTTTGGTCACTTTATGGACAGCGGCAAAAAAAGCTTTTGCTGCTTTAAGGCTGCCCCCCGTACCAATACGGTTGCCTAAGATCTCACTCGTGGAGCAGCCAATGACAAGGACGCTTCCTGCCTTGGCATTTCCCTTGCGGATCAGTTCTTCAATGGATTCTTCCAGTTCCTGTACCAATTCTTCCAGTTTCACATTCAAGACCTCTTTTATTTTTCAAGGGCCATGATCTTTTCCACACGGCCTTCATGATAGCTGCCAAGGAAGGAAGCATTGAGATAGGCTTCCATGATTTCCTGGGCAAGGCCCGGCCCCAGAACGCGGGCCCCCATGCAGAGCACATTGGCATTGTTGTGCTGTCTGGCTTTGGCAGCCGAATAGCAGTCATTGCAAAGGGCTGCGCGGACGCCCTTCACCTTATTGGCCGCAATGCTCATGCCGATTCCCGTGCCGCAGATGAGGATGCCTTGATCCCCTTTGCCGCTGGCAATGGCTTCTCCCACCTTTTGGGCATAGTCCGGATAATCGACACGCTCCTGTTTATGGATTCCATAGTCCTCCACTTCATAGCCTTTTTCAATGAGGACCTTCTTCAAGGTTTCCTTAAGTTCAAAGCCGCCGTGATCGCAGCCCATAATGATCTTCATCATCGTTCCCCCTTTGCTTGGTTACGGTTGGATTACTCTATCTTTCATTTTAACACAAAGGCTTCTTCTTGTTGTCACTTAATTTTATGCATCACTTTTGCATGATTTTGCACAAAAAAGCTGTGAAGAAATCCGTCCATTCCCTCACAGCCATATTTGATTGTATTCCAGGAGCCTGCGCTCAGGACCGGTGAAAAAGGAATGTCCTGCTTATTTTTCGAAATATTCAGTGCTTTTTCCCACGTCCCTGTTCTTTCATCTTTCCGGCATCCCTTCCATGACAAGGGTTCGCAAACATTCAGGAACGGCGCCGCTGCGATGATAAAGAAGGCCTCCTTCGGCCCAGATGATGTTATGCCCGGCCGATTTGCGCAGACGGTTCATGATGGCAAGCCCCATCTGATCCTCACGCACCCCTTCTCCCAGGATGAGATCCACGCCTTCGCTGTCAAAGGCGCGCAGGTCATGGAAAAGCGTTCCGGCGTAAGCTTCAAGGGTGGCCCCTCCATTATGGATGACAAAATTGCCGCCCTTGGGGAAATGGTCCACCGTCGCCTTCAAGGCAATGACACCGGTCCGAAGACCATGGGCTTCGGCCATGATGGCAAGGCGGATGAGGCCCAAAGAAGCTTCCGGTCCTTCCACAAGAAGCATGGGAGCGGTCGGGGCATAATGCCGATACTTCATGCCCGGTGCCTTGGGTGTTTCCCCTTTTTTGACAAGCCCTGGGTCCAAGGCCACGCGGCCCATGGCCATCTTGATCATTTCCCGTGTAATTCCGCCGGGCCGCAGGATCACCGGATCCTTTCCCGTCGTGTCAATGATGGTCGATTCGACACCGATGTCGCAGGCACCGCCATCAAGGACGCCGGCAATGATACCGTCCATATCAAGGAGCACATCCTGAGCGGTCGTCGGACTCGGTTTTCCTGATTTGTTGGCTGAAGGGGCTGCAATAGGGCATCCCGCCGCCCGGATCAGGTCCCGTGCAACAGGATGGCTGGGAAAACGCACAGCCACCGTATCAAGGCCAGCTGTCACGACATCAGGGATCTTATCCGATTTCGGCACAATGAGGGTCATTGGGCCGGGCCAAAAGGCCTCCATCAAGGCTTGGGCCATCGGCGAAAGCCCTTTTGTAAGCGCCTCCATATCCTCTTTTTCGGCAATATGGAGAATCAGGGGATTATCGGCCGGACGGCCCTTAGCGGCAAAGATTTTCCGGCATGCCATACCGTCAAGGCCATTGGCCCCAAGGCCGTAGACCGTTTCCGTCGGGAATGCGACAACTTCCCCTTTCCGGATCAAGGCGGCCGCTTCCGCTATGGCTTGGTCCCGCTTAGTTTCCAGTTTCCATAATTTTGTCTGCATAGGTTGTCCCCTCTTTTGCTGCTAGGACCATGCGGTCAATCCCCGCATAGTCAAGAAAGACGCGGGCCGCGCCGCAGCCGTTTTGAACAAGAAGGTCTGCAGCAGCCGCGCCTTCACCAATGCCCACTTCAAAAGCAAACAGGCCATCTTCCTTAAGATAAGCCATGCCTTCCCGCACGATGCGACGGTAAAAATCAAGGCCGTCTTCCCCGCCGTCAAGTGCGCCCAAGGGTTCCTTCCGCACTTCCGGAGAAAGGCCGGCCAGATCCTTTTTGGGAATGTAGGGTGGATTGGAAACGATGAGATCAAACTTGCGGCCTTCAGGCACCTTTTCAAAAAGATCGGATACGATGATTTCACTGCGGTCCGTGACGCCCAGATTCTTGGCATTCTTCCGTGCGACCGCAACAGCCCCTTCTGAAATATCGACGCCAAGGCCCTGAGCCTCCTTCCGCTTTAGCAGGAGGGAAATCAAAATGGCTCCGCTTCCCACGCCGAGTTCCAAGATATCAAGGGGCCCGTCGGCTGTCACGGCAAGGATCTTTTCGACAAGCAGCTCCGTTTCCGGACGAGGAATGAGCGTATCAGCCGTCACGGCAAAGGTATAATCGAGAAACCCTTTCTCGCCGAGGATATAGGCCACGGGTTCCCGCTTTGCCCGGCGCATGACGTAGCCTCGATACGCCGCCAGTTCCTCTTTTTCCAAGGGCTGGTCAAAATGGGTATACAGGTCGATGCGCCGCATCCCAAGAACGGCGCAAAGAAGCAGTTCCGCATCAAGGCGCGGCGACTCGATGCCTTTATCCTCAAAATAAGCCTTGGTCCAATTGAGGATCCGTAAGATTGTCCACATCTCCTGCATCATTTCACCTGCTGTAATTTTTTTGTCTGTTCTTCCGTCATGAGGGCCCCTAGGAGTTCATCCAAGTCTCCGTTCATGACATCCGTCAATTTATGGAGCGTCAGGCCAATGCGATGGTCCGTAACGCGTCCTTGAGGGAAATTGTACGTCCGGATGCGTTCACTCCGGTCCCCGGTTCCAACCTGGCTGCGGCGCTCGCTTTCCTCGGCCGCGCGCTGTGCTTCCTGGGCCGCCTCGTAGATACGGGAGCGAAGAACGCGAAGACACTTTTCACGGTTCTTTGCCTGGGATTTTTCATCCTGGCACTGGGCCACGATGCCTGTGGGGATATGCGTCATACGCACAGCCGATTCCGTCTTGTTGACATACTGCCCGCCGGCACCGCCAGCGCGGTAGGTGTCGATGCGGATGTCGCTCATCTTGATATCAACATCCACTTCCTCAGCTTCCGGCATGACCGCCACTGTTGCCGTCGACGTATGGATACGTCCCTGGGCTTCGGTTTCGGGAACGCGCTGGACACGGTGGACGCCGCTTTCAAATTTCATGTGGCTGTAGACGTCGCTGCCGGACACCATGAAGATGACTTCTTTGAAACCACCAAGCCCCGTAGGACTGGAATCCATGAGTTCCACGCGCCACCCCTTGGTTTCGGCATAGCGGGTGTACATGCGGAAAAGGTCTCCAGCAAAAAGGGCCGCTTCATCGCCGCCGGCACCGGCGCGGATTTCCATGATGATGTTCTTTTCATCGTTGGGGTCTTTAGGCAGAAGGAGGATGGTCAGCCGCTTTTCATAGTCTTCCAGCTGCGGGGCCAGTTCCTTCATTTCCATTTCGGCCATGGCCGCCAGTTCCTCATCGCTCTCTCCCATTTCCAGAAGGGCCTGATCGTCATCATAGGTCTTCTGTAATTTTTGGTAGGCCCAATAGGTTTCCACCACATCGGTCAGTTTTGCGTGGGCCTTGGTATATTTCTGCCACTGCGCCTGGTCACTGATCACGGAAGGATCGCTGATCTTTGCTTCCAGGTCGATATAGCGGTCTTCTAAGGCCTGGAGTTTATCCAAATGTTCAAACATGGCTTTGTCTTCCTTTATTCTTGTTCATGGCTTTCGTCAGGAGGCAGGACTGCCTTGAGGGAGGCAATGGCCACCTCAATCTGACTGTCATCCGGTTCCCTTGTCGTCAGTTTCTGCAGGAGCAGACCCGGCAGAATGGCCCGGCGTACCCAGGGATGCTCGATATGGTTGCCCGCATAGCGAATGATTTCATAACTGATTCCCGCCACGGCAGGCATGAGCACAATGCGGCTCATGATCCGTACGGGAAGGCTGGGCCAGCCCAAAAAGGCAAAGATGAAGATGCTGATGAGCATGACAATCATGAGGAAGTTCGTCCCGCAGCGGGGATGGAGCGTCGAAAAAGGACGCACGTTCTCCACGACAAGGGGGAGTCCGTGTTCATAGGTGTAGATGGTCTTGTGCTCGGCTCCATGGTATTGGAAGACCCGCTGAATCTCTTGCTGCCGCGAAATGCCCCCTATATATAGAAGGAAAATGCCCAGACGCAGGAACCCCTCGACAAGGTTCAAGGCAACAGGCCCGACACCGCGGTCCTGTAAAAGCCGCATGGCCCCGGTCGGTACAACGACAAATAAAAGGACGGCAAGAAGGACGCTCACCGTAATGGTAAGGGCCATTTCCTTATCGTCCAGCTTTTCTTCTTCTTCACCCGATATCTGGGCCGAATAGGACAGGGCCTTCATTCCATCAACCAAGGATTCAACGAGAGAAACGACGCCTCGCAGAAACGGTTTCTTAAAAAAAGGATAACGGTCCCTGATACTTGAAACCGGTTTGACATCTACGGCAATTTCCCCATTTGCCTGCCGCACGGCAACGGCCATCTTTTCCGGCCCCTTCATCATGACCCCTTCAATGACAGCTTGGCCGCCGACACTGAGTTTTTTCGTCATTTTGGTTCTTCTCCGTATAGCAATACAGCAGAGCCAAGGCTCTGCTGTCGGTTCGCATTTTTATTTGGAATCCTTGCCGTATCTCTTGTTGAACTTTTCGATGCGGCCTCTTGCGGACATATCACGCTGCTTGCCCGTGTAGAACGGATGGCATTTGGAGCATACATCTACGCGGAGTTCCTTTTTTACGCTGCCCGTCTTGAATGTGTTGCCACAGCCACAGATGACCGTGCATTCACCATAGTTAGGATGAATTCCTTCTTTCATGTCTTTGACACCTCTTTCTCATATTACACCAATATATCCAGACATTAATGCCTTAGTATTGTACCACACAAGAAAGAGCGACGCAAGGCATTATTTGTTGGGAATTTAAAGCTTTCCCGCTTCCACAAGGTCCAGGATGGTCTTCATGCCGCTGGTGAGCCATTTATTCTTATGATAGAAAAGCTGGCGGTACATGTGCATGTGAAAGCCCGGTACGTTGACAATCTTGAGTTTATCCCGATAATAGGAATTTTCCATGACGTAGCGGGGCAAGAACGTAAAGCCCATGCTGCGCTGCACCATATCAAGGATGAAATCCGTATCCCCCACTTCCAGAAAAGGCTGGATTTCAAGATTCTTGGACGCCAGGAATTGATCCAGGGCACGGCGGTAGTTGTCCTCTTTTTCTGTAAGGAAGAAAGGCTGACTAATGAGTTCTTCAAGGGCCACTTCGTTTCGGTAGACCAAAGGTGAATCAATGGACCCAATAAAGACAATGTCCTCTTTTTCCTCAAGGACCTTTTCCCATTTGACGTTGTAGACCTTTTCATCAAGGATATAGACAAAGTCCACTTGATTATGGTCCATTTTATCCAGAAGGGCGGATGGGCTGTCGAGCGTAATCGTCAGGTTCATGTGGGGATAATTTTTCCCGAAGAACTGAATCAATTTGGGCATCTTGCATTTGCACAGGGACTGGATCATCCCGAGGTGAAGCGTCTCAGCCGGCGGTTTTTCCTGCATCACGACGCGGATCTCTTCTAATTGATGGAGCACGGGGACAATGCGCTGGCAAAGTTCCTTCCCCGGCTGGGTGAGACCTACCTGTTTTCCCATACGGTCAAAAAGACGCACGCCAAGTTCCTGTTCCAGCCCATGAATTTGTACACTCAGGGCGGACTGCGAGTATCCTAAATCTTTCGCTGCTTTTGAGAAACTTTGCAATTCCACAATTTTCAAAAAGCTCCTCAATTGTCTTAGTTCCATTTTATTTCCACGCGCCTTTCGCTTTCATATTTTTTCATTGCTCATTTTAATTTTATTAATTTGATTTATATTATACCATATAGTATAGTGAAATTACAGAAAAATCAAACGTGATGTTCCTGACCGATGGAACCAGTTTGATTCATTTACAAAAGGGGAGGATTTTATTTCATGAAACTCGGTCTTGTTCCAAAAATCATCATTGGTATCATCCTAGGTACCCTCATCGGGCAGTACATGCCGACAGAGGTCTGCCGCCTCGTTGTCACCTTATCGGGGATCTTCAGTAACTTCCTGAAGTTTGTCATCCCGATGATGATCCTGGCTTATGTCACGATGGGGATTGCTGACCTGACCCAAGGCGCCGGCAAACTGCTTCTCATCACGGCCCTTTTGGCCTATGGGTCCACCCTCATTGGCGGCACGTTCTCTTTTTTCGTCGCTGACAATCTTTTTCCTTCTTTCATTAGCAGCAATGTTACGGAACAGCTTTCCAAGGTCGCAGGCGTTACTCTCGAACCGTTCTTTTCCATTTCCATTCCACCGATCCTTGACACGATTTCCGCTGTTGTGCTCGCCTTCATCCTGGGTCTATCCCTGTCCGCCCTTAAAGGCAAGACCATTGGCGACACCCTCTATGGTACTGTAAAGGACTTTTCCGGCATCATCGACGCTGTTCTGACCCATGCCATCATCCCGTTCCTTCCGCTTTATGTCTGCGGAACCTTCGTCGATATGACCAAATCGGGCAAAACCTTTGTTATCCTAGGCGTTTTGTGGAAAGTCTTCCTTGTGGTCATCGCCATGCACTTCATCCTGCTCTTCGTTCAGTTCATGGTTGCCGGCACCATCGGCCACAAGAACCCCTTCATGCTCATGAAGAACCAGGTTCCTGGCTATACCACTGCATTGGGGACCCAGTCTTCTGCCGCCACCATTCCGGTCAACCTGGAATGCGCCAAGGCCAACGGTGTCAGCGAACAGATCCGTAACTTCGTCATTCCGCTTTGCGCCAACATCCATATGTGCGGTTCCATGATCACCATCACAGCCTGTGCCACGGCAGTCTGCCTCATGAACCAGATTCCTATCCATCTGGGCACGGTTGTTCCTTTCATCATGACTCTCGGCATTGCCATGGTTGCTTCTCCGGGTGCTCCTGGCGGCTCCATCATGACGGCCCTGCCTTTCCTTTGGATGATCTTTGGTAAACAGCTGGGTGACCCCAACGGCCCGATCTGCGCCCTCATGGTTGCCCTTTACATCACTCAGGATTCCTTCGGCACGGCCTGCAACGTTTCCGGTGATAACGCCATTGCCGTCGTCATTGATAAAGTTTATAAGACTTGGATCGAAAAATAAGCATTTCGCTTTCATTTTGCCAAGGGTGCCACTCCAATCTTGAAACAACGTCTTGCTTCATTGGATCAAAGGGGCACCCTTCCCTTTTACCCTAAAGGAGGGTTATTATGAACGTATTTGACATCATCGGGCCGATCATGATCGGTCCTTCCAGTTCCCATACAGCCGGTGCTGTCCGTCTGGGCCGCGTCGCCAACAAGGTCTTGAACCAGGAAGCACCCAAGGAAGTCATGGTTGAACTGTCCGGGTCCTTTGCCAAGACCTATCGGGGCCATGGCACGGATCGGGCGCTCTTAGCAGGTATCATGGGCTACCACAGCTATTCTGAGGAAATCCGCGACATTTTTTCCATTGCCGATAAAGCCGGCATCACCTATCGTTTTGTGCCCACCCAGATTCCGGGCAGTCATCCCAATACAGCTCGCATCCACGTCAAGGGCGTCAACGGCACCCCGGTTGTGGTCCAAGGGGCCAGCATCGGCGGCGGCAATATCCGTGTCGACTCCATCAATGGCATGGCCGTTGACTTCAATGGGGAACACAACACCATCCTGGTCCCCCATTACGACCGTCCGGGCGTCATTGCGGAAGTCACGAACATCATGTGGCAAAAATACAAAGACGTCAACATTGGAAACTTCAAGCTTTCCCGTCCTGTCAAAGGGGGCATTGCCATGATGACGATTGAAATCGATGGCATGCCGCCGGAAGGCATGATTGAAGATATCCGGACCGTGAAGAACGTGACCAACGTCTTTCTCATCCGTTCCATCTAATTGCCGCGTAAAGGAGAACCACCATGTTAAGTTATGATTCCATTGCTTCCCTCGTGGAAGCTGCTGAAAAAGAAGAAAAAAAAATCAGTGAAGTCGTCCTTGCCGATCAGGCTGCTGATATGGGCCTTTCGGAAGAAGAAGTCTTCGCAAAGATGGACCATGATGTCGATGTCATGATTGAGGCGGTCCAGTTTGGCAAACAGAAGGATCAAAAGTCCACGAGCGGTCTCACCGGCGGCGAAGGCTACAAAATGGATGTATACAGCACGGAAACCAAGGGCGGCCTTTCCGGCAATATTGTGAGCCGCGCCATGATGCGGGCCCTTTCCGTATCCGGCTGCAACGCTTCCATGGGGCGCATCGTGGCTACGCCGACGGCCGGCAGCTGCGGCATCATGCCTGGCTGTCTCCTTACCCTCATGGAAGATAAGGGCATGGACCGCAAGGATGTGGTCATGAGCATGTTCACGGCGGCAGCCTTCGGAATGGTCATCGCCAAGAACGCCTGCATCGCCGGCGCCCAAGGCGGCTGCCAGGCAGAATGCGGCAGCGCGGCCGGCATGACGGCCGCTGCCATGGTCGAACTATCAGGCGGTACGCCTTCACAATGTGCTGACGCCTGTGCCGTTGCCATCGCCAACCAGCTCGGCCTTGTCTGCGACCCTGTCGCCGGCCTTGTGGAAATTCCCTGCGTAAAGCGTAACGCCGGCGGCGTTGTCATCGCTTTCTCCTCTGCCGATATTGCCCTTGCCGGCATCGGCTCCTGCATTCCCGTTGATGAATGCATCATCGCCATGAGAAATGTCGGCAATGCCCTTCCTGCCAGCCTTCGAGAAACAGCAGGCGGCGGTCTTGCTGCCACGCCGACCGGTCGCCGCATGAAAGAACAAGTTTTTGGCAAAGATAAGGAGTAAGAACGTAAAAGACCTTCCAGCTGCCGCTGGAAGGTCTTTTTTTGTCAGATGGCCTTTTTCTCCCGCTTGACTTTTTGATTGTATTTTTGGCTCAGCTCGTTTATAGAAGCACCCTTCATCCAGTCTTCCACGGCGTCTGCCGCCTTTTCCAGGATCTGGGCAATCGTTTCCCGATCCGTTCCCTCAAATCGATGCAGGACATGGGAAACTACAGCTTCCTGGACACGCAGGGGATGGCCGATGCCCACTTTGATGCGAGGATAGTGTTCACTTCCCAGCGCCTTTTCAATGGACTTAAGCCCATTATGGCCACCGGATGTTCCCTGTTTACGGATCCGGAGCGACCCTACGGGAAGGTCCATATCGTCCTGGATGACTAGGACGTCTTCCGGCTGCAGATGGTAGAAACCTGCAAAATCACGGACGGCATCGCCGCTAAGGTTCATGTATGTTGTGGGTTTGATGAGAAGCACTTTTTCCGGGACCCGTTTTTCCAAATAAAAGGCCCGTTCTGCCTTTCTCCAATCCCCTTCCATACCCCAGCGCCGGGCCAGGATATCAGCTGTCATAAAGCCAATATTATGGCGCGTCATCGCATATTCCGGACCAATATTGCCGAGGGCAACTACGAGTTTCACTCCCTGTTCCTCCTTTTTAGGTGACAAAAGGAGCTGCTGCAGAGTGTGCTGCAGCAGCTCCCGAATGGCCCCAAAGCTCACGTTCCTTACTCCTCGAAGAGCTGGCTGATGGACAGCTGATTGTAGATGCGAAGGATGGTCTCCGCCAAAATAGGAGCCACGGAAAGTTGGGTAATCTTCGGATGTTTCTTATTCGGAGGCAGGGGAATCGTGTTCGTAACGATCAATTCCTTGATGTTGCTCTTGGCGATGCGGCTGAGAGCCGGATCGGTCAGGATGGGATGGGTGCAGCAGGCATAAATTTCCTTGGCACCGAACTTTTCAAGGGCTTTGGCCCCTTCCGTCAGGGAACCTGCCGTATCCACAATGTCATCCACCATGATGCAGATCTTGTCCTTGACATCACCGATGAGGTTCATGACTTCTGCCACACCCGGTTCCGGACGGCGCTTGTCGATAATGGCAATGCCGCAGTTGAGGCGCGTGGCAATCTTGCGGGCACGGCTGACACCCCCTAGATCCGGGGAAACAACAATCATGTCTTCATGGCTGAACCCTTTTTCCTTAATGTAGTCAGCAAGGATTGGGCCGCCAGGCATATGGTCTACAGGGATATCAAAGAAACCTTGGATCTGGGCAGCATGCAGGTCAATGGTGACAACGCGGGTAATACCGGAAACAGCCATCAGATCAGCCATCAGTTTTGCCGTAATCGGTTCGCGGCCGCGGGCTTTGCGGTCCTGACGGGCATAGCCATAAAAAGGCACAACGGCCGTAATATGTCTTGCGCTGGCACGTTTGAAGGCGTCGCACATGATGAGCAGTTCCATGACATTGTCATTGACGCTGGGTCCGCAGGTCGGCTGGATAACAAATACATCCTTGCCGCGGACACTTTCATTGATCATGACCTGAACTTCGCCGTTGTTGAAACGGTTGATGACGGCATCCCCTACTTGTGTGCCCAGATACGCGGCAATTTCGCGTGCCAGGTCCGGATTGGCGTTACCGGAGAAAATCTTCATGTCATCGCCTGTCTTATTACCCAACATTCTTATACCCCCAACTATTTTGTAAAAAATTTATCAGTACGCTACCAATAGGTAAAGTATACAACGGGAGGCCGTCAAAAACAACCTCATTTTTCCCGATGCTTCTTAGCCCAACCCTCGAGGTTCACCTGTTTGCCCCGCGCTACGGCAAGTGCGTCTTCCGGCACATTCTTCGTAATGGTCGAGCCGGCCGCGACATAACTTCCCCGACCAACGGTAACCGGCGCCACCAGGTTGCTGTTGCAGCCCACAAAGGCGTTGTCCTCGATGGTAGTGCGGTGTTTTTCCTTACCATCATAGTTGACCGTGATGGTGCCGCACCCCATATTGACACCGCTGCCAATGTCGCTGTCACCGATGTACTGAAGATGGGGCAGCTTGCTTCCTTCGCCGACCGTGGAATTTTTCACTTCGACAAAGTTGCCGACCTTGACATGATCGGAAAGCACCGTATGGGGGCGCAGATGATTGAAGCAGCCCATCGTCACTCCATTTCCGACACGGCAGTCATGAGCATAGGCAAACTGGATGGATGACCCATGGCCGACGGTGACATTCGTAAAGCGAACATTGGGCCCAATGACGCAGTCCTCGCCGATTTCCGTCTCTCCTTCGAGGAGGGTAAAGGGATACAGGACCGTATCACGACCCACCTTGACCCCTTTTTCCACAAAGGTCGTGGAAGGATCCATGATGGTGACGCCTTCATCCATGAGACGGCCCACAATGCGCTCATTCATGACGCGCTGGGCCTGAGCCAGCTGGCGGCGGGAATTGATGCCCATGACCATGTCAAAGTCCTGGGTCTTGATGCCGCACACATCGCGGCCCCGTTTCAGGCATTCGGCCAAGATATCGGTCAAATAATATTCCCCTTGGGCATTGTCATTGGACAAGTTTTCCAGAAGGGTAAAAAGCAGCGGCATTTCCACGCAGTAAATCCCCGTATTGATTTCGTGAATCTTCCGCTGGGCCTCACTGGCATCCTTTTCTTCCACGATGCCCGTAACGCGGCCTACACTGTCACGCAGAATGCGGCCATAGCCGAAGGGATTGGGGGCGTCTGCCGTAAGGACACTGACGCCGGCACCGCTTTCAAGGTGCGTCTCATAAAATTTCTTCAGCTCCGCGCCTTCCAAAAGGGGCGTATCCCCGCAGAGGATAAGGGCCGTTCCTTTTTCCCCGCCCAAAAGATCCCGCGCCTGGAGAACGGCATGACCCGTTCCCAGCTGTTCTTTCTGGATGGCCACACGGGCCCGGGTTCCGAGGAACTCCGTGACCTTTTCCGAGCCAAACCCGACAATGACGATCTCATCATCGACACCGGCCTCCCCTGCTGCGTCAAGGACGTGTTCCAGCATGGGTTTTCCCGATAATTTATGTAGGACCTTAGGGAGTTTGGATTTCATCCGCGTTCCCTTTCCTGCCGCAAGAATTATGGCAGCAAATTCTGACATGGTTCGATAGCCTCCTCATGGATAGGCCCGCATAAAATCTGTTAGCGGACCTCGATAGTATATCCTGCTTGGCGCAGCTCTTCTTCAATCTCATTGACATGAGCTGCGTTCTTGGTTTCCAGTTCGACGGAAACGAGGGTTTCACCAAGAAGCAGGCTGCGATCCACCCGTTCGTGGGTGATGGACAGGATGTTAGCCTGCATTTTTTCCAGGTGTTTGATGAATTTTACAAGTTCGCCCGGCCGGTCAGCCATTCTCGTTTCTAATTTCACGCGGCGTCCCGTCCGCATGAGCCCCGTTTCGATAATCCGGGAAACGGTGTTGACATCAATGTTGCCGCCGCTGATGACAAGGGCCGTCTTGCCCGGTGTAGGGATAAGATGCTGCAGGGCAGCCGCAACCGGCATGGCACCGGCGCCTTCCATGACCAGTTTGCCCCGTTCGAGGACAAGCAGCATGGCAGCTGCAATATCTTCTTCCTTAACCAGAAGCATATCATCGACATACTTTTGGATCAAGGAAAAAGTCAGTTTTCCCGGCATCCCAACAGCACAGCCATCGGCAATGGTCTTGCCCGACGGATGACTGACCCATTTGTTCTGCTTCTTACCAAGATAAATGGCCGGGGCCTTTTCACTCTGCACGCCATAGACCTTGACATGGGGCGCCTTGTTCTTGACGGCCGTGGCAATCCCGGAAAGCAGTCCGCCGCCGCCAGCAGGAACAACAATGTTTTCAATATCAGGGCACTGTTCAAGGATTTCAAGCCCTACCGTCCCTTGACCGGCAATGACCATGGGATCATCATAGGGATGAACGAAATAAGCGCCGGTTTCCTTTTGGATTTCCATGGCCTTGGCCAAGGATTCGTCGAAAGTCTTGCCGTGGAGGACAACATTGGCACCATAGCCCTTGGTTGCCTGCACCTTGGCAAGGGGGGCGGCTTCCGGCATGACGACCGTGGAACGGATAGCGTTCATGGTCCCGCCGAGGGCAACGCCCTGGGCATGGTTGCCGGCAGAGGCTGCAATGATTCCGCGCTCTTTTTGTTCCGGGCTCAAAGTCATGATGCAGTTAGAAGCACCGCGGATCTTGAAGGAACCTGTGCGCTGGAGATTTTCAAGTTTCAGGTAGGTTTCCCTGTCTGCCAAAGTGGTAATCGTGTGGGACATGTCAAGGGGCGTCTCATGGACCAGACCTTTCAGACGGGCTCTAGCTTCTTCAATGGCGTTGAGTGTTACACTTGCTTCGTTCATGTTTGGTTTTCCTCCTTAAAAGAAAATCTTGAATGGGATAATGGGGATGGATTCTTATAACATTTCGGGAACGATGTCAACCGCTTTACTGGTTTCATCGACACCCCGAAGCGTCAGCAGGGATGCATATTCACGAACAAGTTTCTTGGCAGGGTCCTTGGCAGCAATGAAAAGATAGACGCCGACGACTTCCGCGCCCACTTCTTCGGCAAGTTCGCACAAGCCGTTGGCTGTACCGCCGGCACGCATGAAGTCATCGATGACAAGGACGCGGGCCCCATGGGGCAGGGCTTTTTTAGGAAGCGACATGGACTGGATCTTCTTAGTGGAACCAGACAGATAGCTGATGCTCACGGCCGGGCCTTCCGTAATACGCGCTTCCTTGCGGGCCATGACCATGGGAATATTGAACGCCTTGGCAGCAGACAGGCCCAAGGGAATGCCTTTTGTTTCAACGGTCATGATGTACTGGGGTTTCAGTTCGATGCTGCGCTGCATGATGATTTCTCCCAGACGCGATACAATCTGGGGATTGAGGATGAGGTCATTCATATAGATCATGCCGCCCGGCAGGACGCGGTCCGGTGAATTGAGGCGTTCACAAAGCTCACCCAAGAACTGATTGTCCGATTTGGCCGTGTGGTAAGGAATGAAACGGACGCCGCCGCTGGCGCCGGCCACCGTCTCAATGATGCCAAGGTCATAGGCAGCAAGACCGTTGCGAACAGTCTGCACATCCTCACTCAGCGTGGATTTGGCGACAGTGAATTTGTCGCAGAAATAGGAAAATGGAAACAGCTGGAAAGGCTTATCCGTCAGTTCCTTGGTCAGGGCCACGATCCTTTCCAAACGTTTTACTCTAGCCATAAGATCCCCTCTACTTTCTGATGCATGACTTGCGCTTATTTCTTTTTATGGTTCGTGTTTCTTGGTTGGTACCAGGTGCTGTTCTTCAATGACGCGGAGCAAGGTTCGTTCCGCATTTTCCATATGGGTCTTGACGGCCATCTGGGCTTTTTCCACGTCCCGCTGGGCAATGGCATCCACAATGGCTCGATGTTCCAAAAGCATTTCGTCAAGACGGCCCGGGTAAGGCATGCTCCGTTCACGGATGCTTGTGATCTGCTGCCGAAGGGTGCTGATGATGTTCATGCAGCGTTTATTGCGGCTGGCCTTATAGATGACATCATGGAAAGCCGTATCCATTTCAACGATTTTTGCATAGTCAAGACGGCTCACATACGTCCTTGTGGCAATGAGATATTTATCCATTTCCTCGATTTCAGAATCCTCGATGCGCTCTGCCGCAAGCCCTGCCGCCAAGGTTTCAAGGGCCGTACGAATCTCATAGACTTCATTGATGTCATGGATTGATACGTCGGCAACGTAAGCACCGCGCCGCGGAATCATGACCACAAGGCCTTCCTGTTCCAAGTTGCGGATGGCTTCCCGGATTGGGGTCCGGCTGACCCCCATTTCGTCAGCAAGCTGCAGTTCCGTCAGACGCATCCCGGCGGGAAAATCCCCGCTCAAGATGGCATCCCTGATATTTTCAATGACCACTTCCCGAAGCGGTTTATAAGTATCCAGGGGAATCTGCCTCAAATGTTTAACCATAATACTCCTCCTCCGTACAAGCCACATCCAGAAGCAGGTCCTGGGAAAAAGTTTCCCGGAGCTTTTCCTTCAGTCGGCATGCCGTTTCTTCATCTTTTACAAGACCAAAGACGGTAGGGCCGCTGCCGCTCATCATGGCCTTTTCCGCACCTAGACGAAGCATCGCCTCTTTCAAGGCAACCAGAAAGGGAACCTTTTCCAAGGTAACCGCTTCCAGGTCATTATTGAGCGCAGAAAGAAGGGCCTTCGTGTCGTGGTGCTCGAGTGCGGCCACACAGGCATCGGTATCCGTTTCTTTCCGGTCCTTTACGCCGTCCAAGGCGCGATAGACCTCTGCCGTCGAAACCCCTAGGGCCGCTGGTTTGGCAAGGACCATCCAGAGCGTAGGTGACGGAGGCAGCGGTCTCATCAATTCCCCTCTTCCAAGGGCGCGCTGCGTCCCACCGGCAATACAGAAAGGAACGTCACTGCCAATTTCAGCAGCCGCTTCTTCCAATTGCCCCCTTGTAAGGGGCTTTCCATAGTACCGGTTGAGGATGCGCAGGACCCCTGCTGCATCTGCACTGCCGCCAGCAAGACCGGCAGCAAGATAAATGCGTTTTTGGATGTGGATGTGAACCGCCGGCTTTATTTTTGTCCATTTTTCAAAAACAAGGGCTGCTTGGTAAGCCAGATTGCGTTCATCACAAGGCAAGGCTGAGCTATCTATGGTCAAGGTAAGGGTAGGAGCTTCTTCCAGCGTAATCGTGTCCGCAAGGGAGATACTCTGCATGACCATATCGACATCATGAAACCCATCGGCACGGCGCTTTCCAACGCGCAGGGCCAGGTTGATCTTGCCAGGGGCGAATTCCTTCATGTTCACTTTCCACCTCTTTGTATTTTGTATTCATTGTACCGTGAAACGGCAATAAAAACAAGTAAATTGTGAACATTCGCAAGAATATTTTCAAAAAACGTTCTTGTTCAAAATGTCCATCTGTCAAAGTACATGAAAACATGATAGAATAGGACAAGCAGCGAAAAAGCAAAACTGAATGGATGGGATAAGCACGGACTTAAGATGCATCCATCCTTTCCTGTGCCCGTTCCTGATCAAACAAAGAAGGTGACCTCCATGAAAAAACACATCATCAAGTATCTCCATTTTGCCCTGGGCTGTTTCATCATGGCCCTTGCCATCAACGTTTTCCTCGTCCAGCACCATTTCCTTTCCGGAGGGATTGCAGGTCTTGCCATGCTGATTTACTATATTGCAGGCTTTCCCATGGGCGTCACAAGCTTTCTGCTCAACGTGCCGCTCTTTTACATGGCCTATAAATTCATGAGCCGCAAATTCCTCGTGGATAGCCTCATTGGAACCGCGCTCTTTTCCATCTTCCTTGATGGGACGGCCTTCCTCTCCCACACAACCTATGTCACAGATCCCCTTCTTACCTGTATTGCTGGCGGAGCCCTTGAAGGCATTGGTGCGGCTTTGGTCTACCGTGTGGATGGATCGACGGGCGGCGTCGATATCCTAGGGTTCATTGCCAAGAAATTCTACAACATTGGAATCAGTACAACCAACTTTATCTTCAATGCCATTGTCGTTACTTGCGCCCTCTACTTTGTCGGCCTTGAACCGGTCCTCTACAGCCTCGTCCTGTTCTTCCTCTGCTTTAAGGCCACAAACGTCGCCATGGTGGGCTTTGACTACAAAAAAAGTGTGCTCATCATCACCCAGCAGCCTGATACGATCCGCAAGCTGGTCATCAGTGAAGTGAACCGAGGCATTACCATTCTCAAAGGGGCCGGCGGCTATACGGGAAAAGACAAGGAAATCCTTCTTGTCGTCGTAAAGATTCGCCAGTTGGGACACCTGCTGAAACTCATCGAGCGCGTCGACCCTGCTGCCTTTGTCCTCGTCCAAGACGCAAACGATGTCTTTGGACGGGGCTTCACCCAGCCCGATGTCTACCTGCCGCCAGCAGAAGGTGAAAAAGAAAAGCACGCATAAAGAAAGTCAGCCAAAGAAAAACAGCTTTCCATAGGTAAAAGAGCCTATGGAAAGCCGTTTTTCCCGTTAGGGCGTTTTTAGGACGTCCCATGCTGGAGCACCGTGCCAGAGCCGTTATGTCAAGGGCCATGGAGCAAGCAAAAAAGCGTCCATTCCTTTTTCCCTTATTTGGATGGCCTCAGATTCCCTTTTCTTCCCTGCCATAGGAGCATCCAAAGGGCCAAGAAAACCGGATCAGAAGCGGGCTTTCCTTGTTCCTCCGTCTATTCGAAAAAAGGGCTACCCGCAGGCAGCCCTTTTTTCTTTTTTACGAACCTTTATTTGAACAAGTTCGTAAAGACCATGATGACACTGGAGTTGATAAAGTCGATAAACAAGGCACCAACCAGCGGTACACAGAAGAATGCACGCGTGGAAGGACCGTGGACGGCCGTAACCGCACTCATGTTAGCCATTGCGTTTGGCGTTGCGCCCATCCCGAAGCCGCAGACAGCGGAAACTTCGACGGCAGCATCGTAATCGCGGCCCATGGCGTTGAATACGACAAAGTAGGTGAACAGGGCCATGAGGATAACCTGAGCCACAGCGATGACAGAGAGCGCACCGGCGATATCGAAAAGTTCCCAGATACGCAGGCTCATCAGGGCCATGGACAGGAAGATGTTGAGGCCAACATCACCCATGGTTTGGATTTCAGGAATTGGCACGTCAAGGCTGGAGGAATGGTCAGCCGTATTGCGAAGAACAGCCGCTACCAGCATGGAGCTGATATAGAACGGGAACACAAGGCCAATGCCTTTAAAGAAGGCAGCGACATAGGTACCAACACCCATGCAGAGCAGGATTTCGCCCGTAGCCAGCATGAATTTTTCCGGAACCATGGGAACAACGGCAGCCGATTCCACATCAGAAGCCTGATCGGCAGCCGATACATTCGTTTCGTTGCTGTGCAGGTTATACTTGGAAATCAGGCGATGGGCAATCGGGCCGCCCATGAGGGAGCCGGAAATCAGGCCGAAGGTTGCCATGGCGATAGCAACGGCACTGGCGCGTTCAACGCCCATGTTTTCAAAGAAAGGACCAAAAGCAGCACTCGTGCCATGGCCGCCGACAAGCGGTACGGAACCGGCACAGAGACCAAGGAGCGGATGCAGGCCCACAACTTTGGCAAGGCCGACACCAATGACGTCCTGCAGGGTAACAAGGATAGCGCAGACAATCGTGAGGATCAGAACGTCGCGGCCGCCTTTTTTAAGAAGAGCAAAGGATGCCGTAAAACCAATGCTCGTAAAGAACATGTTCATAAAGAAGCTCTGCTGTACCGTATCAAGTTTGATGGCACCGACGCCGCTCTGATGAAGGGCGAGGTTCAAAAGAGCAAAGAGGATACCGCCAATAACCGGGTTCGGGATGCAGTACGTACGCAGGAACTTAATGCGGGCTTTCAGGAACTTGCCCAGATAATACAGTAAAATGCCGACTGCCATTGTTTGATAAGAATTCAAAGCTAATGTCATCGTAATACTTCCTCCTCAAGTTCAATCTCTTCCTACTAATGCAATGATAATTTCCTCAAGACGTGACCACTTCCATCCTTTGTCCCCGCCTCCACTGCGGGAAGTGATGGCCAGCACCGCCAGATCCACCAAGGCTTTTTGTAAGGATTCATGGGAATAATTTCGTGCATGCTGCATGGCAAGCTTGGCGATGTAGGGATTCTTTTTCAGGGTTTGGGCAATCTCGTCCTGTCGAGCACCTTTTGCCATCATGGCTTTGACTTGGGTCAATAGACGCAGGGAAGACGTAACGACATAAAGGGCCAAAACAAATTTGGCGTCGTTCTTCCGTTCTGCTGCAATCAGTTCAAGGGCTAAGGTCAGGTTCCTCTCTTCGATGGCCCGGCCTAGGGCGAAGTTCGATACTTGGGGCAACTGGGAAAACATCTGCCGTACATCATCAGCGGTCCAGATCTTGCGGTTCCCGGCAAAAAGGGCAATCTTCTCGATTTCCCGCTCCAAAAAAAGGAGAGGGACTTCATTTGCCGCAGCTACATAATCTTCAATCAAGGCTTTGGCCCCTTGGTCAAAGCGGGCGCCGTAGCGCTCAGCCTGTTCCTGCAAAAAAGGCATGAGGGCTTTGGTCTGATACCATTTGATGGGCTGACACTCAACCAAGGGGGCAATCGCTCCGAGCTTTTTTGCCGCGCTCGTCCGCTTATCGATGGCGCTTAGCTGGACGAGGACGTAAGTCGTAGCAGGAATGTCACTGACAAGTTCAAGGAAGGCCTCCAGAGGACTTTCCTTTTTTTGCTTTTTCCCTTGGTCTGCGGATCACTTGCTGCGTCTTTGGTTTTTGCAAGAACAAACGGATCACTGACAATGACCCAGTTGAGCCCCCCAAAAAAGGACTGGGAATAAATCGCTTCCCGCAGATCGACAAGATTGAATCGATCCTCGAAAGTCCAGGTGTTTAGTTCCTCTCCTTTATGGTCGAAGGCAATCCGTTTTTTCAGGGTTTCCTTGATGGCCTTTTGGTAGTATTCCTCATTTCCGATGGCTACCACAAGATGGGGACAGGATCCGCCCTTTTTCCTGAGGTTCGCTAGGAACTGGTCCGCTGTCACGTTCAACCTTGATCACTCCTAGAAACAGTTTCGCTGACAGCGATAACTATACCACTTCGGTCCAGTCTCGTCAAAAACAACCTTGATGGCGCCCCCTTCGTCCGTTCTTGCTACGGGAATCCCTAAATATTCCAGGCGTTCAAGGACCTCGTCATGGGGATGGCCAAACCGGTTGTTCCGGCCAACGGAAATGACGGCAACCTTAGGCGATACCGCTTTGAGGAAAGCCATTTCCGAAGAAGTTGAAGAACCGTGATGGGAAACCTTCAGCACATCGCTCCGGATTGGGGCTGCCGCTGCGGCAAGTTCAATTTCACTTGTCGCATCCCCGGTCAGGAGCACTTTGCTTTTTCCGCACGCAACAAGCACCACTGCAGAGCTCTCGTTTGCATTGCCTCCTTTCTCTGCCATTTTCGGTGCGTCTACAATATTAATTATATGCGATTTAAAACGGATGTGAATTGTTTTTTGCATTTTGTATACAATTTTGTGATTTGTTTTTTTCATGATATATATTAATTTTTCTACATCATTACTGTCTTTTTCCTGTGGAAGGAGCAGCCGTTTCACAGGCAGCCAGCGTGCGATTCCAGCGGCTCCGCCGGCATGGTCATGATGGCCGTGACTGATAATCATCGTATCGATCTGGGTTACGCCAAGGGCCCGAAGCGCAGGTACGACAACCCGTTCCCCTACCTCATAGTGTCCGTTTAATCCCCCTGTATCGATAAGAACGTTCTTCCTGTCCGGCATAACAAGAAGGCAACAGTCGCCCTGCCCTACATCAAGGAAATACGCTGTAAAAGGTACTTTTTGAAAGCGAGGATAGAAAAACAGGGCAGCAAGGCAGAAAGCGGACGCAAGAGCCGCCTTTTTCCGGTACCGAGCAAGACGGGATCCCTGTGGAAAATCGCCAAGGAGCAGACTGAGCAAAAGACCATAGCAAAAAAGCGCCCCAAAGCCCAAGGGCCCCGTTGTAACCATGAAGGGCCGGCTTTCTGAAAGCAGACGGCCCAGTTCAAGAGATAGACTGACGAGACTGCCTGCCATAACAAAAAGGACCCGTCCCAAAAAGGGCAGGACAAGACCCCCAAAAACGGCACTGACGGCAAGAACGAGAGAAAGGCTCAAAAGCGGCACAAGAAGCAGATTGGCTGGAAGGGATAGGAGGCTCACGGCGTGGAAATAATGGACAAGCAAAGGAAGGGAAAAAATATGGGCCGCGAGGGGAACAGAAAGGGCCGTCCCAAGGCCCTGCCCTAAAAAAGATGCAAGCCCCCGTTCCACCCTCTCCTTTAAGAGCATCAGTCCGGCCGCTGCCGCAAAAGAGAGGGCAAAGCCAATATCCCAGATCCAAAAGGGATGGATGCCCAGCAGCAAAAGGGCCGAAAAGCCAAGAAAAGACGGTCCGCTTGCCCGGCGCCCCAACAGCTCCCCCAGCAAGACGCCGCTGCCAAGGAGCACTGCTCGGCAGACAGATGCCCGAAGCCCGCAAAGGATGGCGTAGCAGAACAGAAAAAAGAGGCCCCCCAGCGGTTTGACAGGGCGCGGCAGCGGGAGATACTCCGCCGCCAGGACATAGAGACCAAGGAGAAGTGCCACATGGCTTCCAGATACAGAAAGAAGATGGGACAATCCGCAGGCCGTAAAGATCTGGAGTGACGAGGCGTCCATCCCTTCACTGCCGCCGAGGAGCATGCCCCCTAGGAGGGCGGCCTCGCGCGGAGGAAGGGCCTCCGAAAGCCGTTTTCTTACGGTGCTGCCCCACTCGGCTATCCGGTCCAGGGCATCTTTTTCTCCCCCTTCATAGTGCAGACAGCCATTTTGGGTCCTGATCCTTCCCGGAATCTTTCGGGCAGCACTGCGCTTTGTTTCATCCACCATACCAGGATTATAGAACGTTTCTATCGGTTCCAGGCAGCCTTCTGCCGTATAGGTCCCCCATGAAGGTCCAGGAAGGGTCCCCAAATGAAGAACCGGGATGCGCATGCCTTCATAAAGAAGCGTAAAAGAAACAGATCGATCCCGGACGCGCAGAGAGCCTGGCTCGACCCGCCCCGTAAGCCTTACAGGGTTCCCCAAAAAAGGAGCCATACGGCTTGCCGCGCTCTGCCGTTCCCGCCCGGAAAGGGCCCCGATAAAGAAGGCGGGCAATAAAAAGAAGATCAGGATGCCCCCTTTTTTCCTTTCCTTCCAGAAAAGAGCTGCAAATAGGCTCCCCAATAGCAGGCCTAAAACAAGCCATCTGGAAGGCCGGGCTGAAAGCCCCCACAGTGTGCCCAGACTAAAGCCCAGTCCGGCCCAGGAAAGGGGCGTCATGGGATGACCTCCACAAGCTCCCGGAACCGGGAAAGGTTTTTAGGCCCTATGCCCTTGACGCGCAGCAGCTCATCCACGGATTGAAAAGGGGCCTTGTTCCTTTCTGAAATGATGCGCTGTGCCATACCTGGGCCAATCCCGGGGAGATGTTCCAGTTCTTCCTGGGACGCATCATTGAGATTGATTCTTAGGAACCCAGCGGCGCCTTTATCTTTCCTTTTCTCTTTTTCCCGAGCAGGCAAGTCGCCCGCAGAAGGCGGCGCTTTTCTCGCTGCAGGGCGCCGATTCTTACGCATCGGCACGTTCACTTGACAGCCATCCTTGATTTTTTTCGCTAGGTTGACCCGCGTTTCATCAGCCTCATCCGCCATGCCGCCTGCCTTGCGGATGGCATCGGCATAGCGCAGGCCCGGTGCAAGGTCATAAAGACCTGGGTACATGACGGCACCGCTGACATAGACACGAAGACTGGGAAGCGCCTTCTGCTCCCGCTGCTTTGTCATGACTGCCTCAGGATCCAGCGGGGCCTTATTTTGCCGCGGCGTTTCTTCCCAATAAAGGGTGGTTCCCACAATAAGAACCATGAGGACAAAGATGACAGCTGCTTTTCTGCGGTTCCATAGATTCATGATGCGACCTCCTTTTCAAAAAAAAAAAGCAGGCCATCTCCCCGCGAAGGGGTGATAACCTGCTTTTGAACGATTGCAATCGTCTAAAAGGGAATCCTTATTTCAGTAAAACGTCTTACGGTTTTACCACAATGTTGACCAGACGGCCCGGAACGGCAATGACGCGGACAACCTTGCCGCTGCCGATGGCCTCCTTGACAGCCTTGCTTTCCAAGGCGACCTTGCCCAAGGCCTCCTTATCCATTTCCGGATCGACCATGATGCGGTCCTTCGGCTTTCCGTTGACTTCAACAAGGACCTCTACTTCATCGACCTTGATGGCTTCTTCATCGTACTTCGGCCAAGCCTGTTTATGGATGCTTTCCGAATCATCGATAGTGCCGTGCCAGAGTTCTTCCGTAATATGGGGAACGAAGGGCGCCATCACAAGGAGCAGATCCGTAATGACTTCCCAGATGAGGCCCGGATGTACTTTCTTGGCCTTATCCTTATAGGCATAAAGAGCATTGACCAGTTCCATCATGGTACTGATGGCCGTATTGAAGTTGAAGCGGCTGTCCAGGTCCTCTGTGATCTTTTTCAGGCTCACATGGAGGATATGGCGCATTTCCCGGCCTGCTTCATCCAGTTCCTTCACATCATAGGTCTTGACCTTCTTTTGGAGTTCATCCTGGAAGTGGTAGACAATACGCCATACACGGTTCAGGAAACGGAAGGATCCTTCGACACCTTGGTCGCTCCATTCCAGTTCCCGTTCCACAGGGGCGGCAAACATAATGAATAGCCGGGCCGTATCGGCGCCGTACTTGCCAATGATTTCTTCCGGGGAAACGACATTGCCCAGGGACTTGCTCATCTTAGCCCCGTCCTTGATGACCATCCCTTGGGTCAGGAGGTTCGTGAAAGGTTCGTCAACCTTGACAAGACCGGCATCACGCAGGACCTTCACAAAGAAACGGGAATAAAGCAGATGGAGGATGGCATGTTCAATGCCGCCGATATATTGGTCCACGCTCATCCAATGATCGACCGCTTCATGGCTGAAGGGTGCCTGATCGTTATGGGGATCGGTGTAACGCAAATAGTACCAGCTCGAGCAGACGAAGGTATCCATCGTATCCAATTCACGCGTTGCAGGGCCGCCGCATTTCGGGCAGGTGCAGTGCACGAAGGATTCGCTCGTAGCAAGAGGGCTCTTGGCGCCGGCCGCAAACTTGACATCTGTCGGCAGTTTTACAGGCAGATCCTTTTCCGGGACGAGGACTTCGCCGCATTGCGGGCAATTGATGACCGGAATGGGTGCGCCCCAATAGCGCTGACGGCTGATCAGCCAGTCGCGGAGGCGGTAATTGACGCGCCGTTTGCCCAGGCCCTTTTCTTCCATGTAGTCCATGATGGCTCCCATGGCTTTATGCATTTCCATACCCGTGAAGGGACCGGAATTAACGAGGACACCGTCCTTTTCCGTATAGGCGTCGTCCATTTCCTCAAGCTTCAGTTCATGATCCTTTGGCTGGAGGGTAAGGATCTTCTTGATACCGTATTTTGAAGCAAACATCCAGTCACGATGATCTCCGCTCGGTACACCCATGACGGCGCCCGTACCGTAGTCAAAAAGGACATAATTCGTAATCCAGATCTCTACCTTATGTCCCGTCAAGGGATGAACACAGTCATAGCCCGTATACATGCCCAGTTTTTCTGAGTCAGCACTGGTCCGCTCAATATCCGACGTATTGCGGACCTTGTCACAGAAGGCTTCAAGTTCAGCCCGTTTAGGGTTGTTTTCAAGGATCTTGGCAACAAGGGGATGCTCCGGCGGAATGACGACGAAGGTGACGCCGTAGATTGTATCCGGACGGGTTGTATAGACGGGGAGCTTGGTCCCAAGGTCCGGGCAGTCAAAGCTGAATTCCAGTCCTTCGCTGCGGCCAATCCAGTTGCGCTGCATGGTCTTGACCGGTTCAGGCCAGCCCTTCAAAAGGTCAAGGTCCTTCAAGAGTTCATCGGCATAATCAGTGATCTTAAAGAACCACTGGGACAGGTCCTTTTTGACGACCGGTGTATCACAGCGCCAGCATTTTCCGTCAATGACCTGTTCGTTGGCAAGGACGGTGTTGCATTTTTCGCACCAGTTGACCGGGGCCGTTTTCTTGACGGCCAGGCCGCGCTTATACATGAGTTCAAAGAACCACTGGGTCCACTTATAGTAATCTTCCATACAGGTCTTGACTTCGCGGTCCCAATCATAGGAAAGGCCCATGCGTTTTTGCTGGTCTTCCATGTTGGCAATGTTTTCAAGGGTCCATTTGGCCGGCGGAATGTTATGTTTGATGGCGGCATTTTCCGCGGGCATGCCAAAGGAGTCAAAGCCCATGGGATGAAGGACGTTGTAGCCCCGCATGGTACGGAAACGAGCAACGACATCACCAATGGAATAGTTCCGTACGTGCCCCATATGAAGGTTGCCCGAAGGATACGGGAACATTTCAAGGACGTAATATTTGGGGCGGGGATCATCATTACTGACCTTGTAGGTATGATGATCTTCCCAATACTTTTGCCATTTGGCTTCCGCCTTATGGGGTTCATACTTTTCACTGATCATGGCTTGGCCTCCCTATTTTGGAAACATAAGTGAAATCCCTTGCAATACGGCATTCGATTCTGTAACATAATGGTATTGAAGGAAGTGAACGTACCCCCACCGGATAGAGGCGGGAGCTTCCTGCTTCAACGAGAACAGCACCGCTGACGCAAAAAAGCCGCGATGACTTACACACTCTCCACAAGCGTAGATTTCCGTGCGACCCACGGTATTTCCGCAGTGAAAAATTATTTTCCAAGGGCATTGAAGCCTTGGGAAACCTGCAATTCATCTCACCGCCTACGGCGTTGGTGGGACTTCTTGCAGAATAGGTTACCATTCACTACAATAGATTCATTATATAGTTGACGCCTCATAAAGTCAACGTAGGAAGGAGCACCATTCATGGCCTTTTATGCAATTGGGGACCTGCATCTATCCGGGGCTCCCCCGACAAAACCCATGGACGTCTTCGGCCCTCAGTGGAAAGACCATCGGGAAAAGATCATCCAGCACTGGAAAGAAACCATTGGCACTGACGATACGATTATTCTTTGCGGTGACACGTCGTGGTCCATGGACCTGTCCGATGCCATCGAAAAAGATTTTTCCATGCTTTCCGCACTTCCAGGAAAGAAGATCATCCTCAAAGGGAACCACGATTATTGGTGGTCCAGCATGCGCAAGCTGGAACAAGCCTTTAAGGGCCGTTTCCAGTTTCTTCATAATAGCTGCGTTGTGGAAAAGGATACGGCCATCTGCGGCACCAGGGGATGGAACCTTCCCTCCATGCCGGAATTTACGGACCACGATGACCTCCTATATAAACGCGAGATCCAGCGCCTCGAGCACTCCCTCAAAGAAGCCAAGTCGTCCGGCGCCAAACGGATCATTGCGGCCCTCCACTACCCTCCCCTCTACGAACCGGAAGAAGTGACAGGCTTTACCGAGCTCTGCCGGGACTACGAAGTCACAACCTGTATCTACGGCCACGTCCACGGTGACGCTGCCCATTTCCTGAACCTCTTCCAAGGCGTCCGGGATGGCACGCGGTACCGCCTCGTCGCGTCCGATTACATTGATTTTTGTCCGGTCAAGATCCTTGACTGACCGGAGAAAGGATTTCCTGTGCATCAATATCTCTTTTTTATCGGCAATTTTCCCATCCGTATGTATGGCCTCATGCTCTGCACGGCCATCTTCATGGCAACGGGAACGGCTTATTTCCTTGCTTATAAGGACGGACGGGGCTGGGAAAAGTACCTGCCCGACATCGGAATCTACGGCGGTTTTGCCGGCATCATCGGAGCCCGCCTTTGGGACGTGTTCTTTTTTGACTGGGCCTATTACAGCGACCACCTGTCAGAGATTTTCTTTGTCTGGCAGGGCGGCATGGCCATCCAAGGCGGCATCGTTGGCGGGATTCTTGCCGGCGCCCTCTACTGCAGGGCCCATAAGATCAATTGGATTGATATGCTGGACGTGATTTCCCCGGCCCTATTCATCGGCCAGTCCATCGGCCGCATGGCAAACCTCTTAAATGGCGATGCCTTCGGTGCGCCCACTGGCGGTGATTTCGGTATCCTCTATCCCGTCGGGACCCTGGCCCGCAGCACCTATGGAAACGCGCCCCTATGGCCGGCAGAAGTCTGGGAAGGACAGATTGATGTCATCCTTTTTGCGCTGCTCATCATATTCCAGTCCCGGCCTTACAAACGCGGCCAGTGCTGCTTTCTTTACGTCATGCTCTACTCGGCGCTGCGCTTTTTCCTTGAATTCCTCCGCGGCGATTATGTGGAGCCCTTCCTTTTTGGCCTCAAATCAGCCCAGGCAACAAGCTTGATTTTCTTTTTTATCGCCCTCATCGGCTTTATTGGGAGCGGCCTCAGGAAGACACAGGCCTAGAACAAGACAGACAAAAAACTGCCCTTGTAGGGCAGTTTTTTATTTTCCATTTTTTTCTTATGCGTCCTGCCGCTCCGCAAGGGCTGCTTTTCCAAGGCGCCACAAAGGCAGGGCATACAGATAAAAAGCAAAGAGCATACTTGAAATGGGCGCGCCAATAAACGTCAAAGGTACAGCGCCGGCAATGCACCAAGGCACAAGGGTGCTCATGACAACAGCCGTATCTTCAATGGCAAGGGCAAGCTCCTTGCCGTCGGGCATGATCTTGCGGGAAAGGTCACGCGTCATGATGATGGCAAGGGTCTGGTTCGACCCAATGAGGGAACTGATCGTCGCCGCGCCAAAGACGCCGGCAAACGGAAAGAAGCGCTTTGTCAGAGCAAGGAGGACCGATTCAATATTGCGAAGCAGGCCCGTCTTATTAAAAATACCGGAATAGCAGGACCCAATCATGACGATGCCCGTCGTACCAGCCATGGAAAGAAGGCCCCCGCCACGGAGCATGGCATTGAGCTGAGGGTCCGGGGAGGTAAAGCCAAAGAACATGACATGAAGGATAGCGGGAAGGGAAAGGCCCTGATAGAGATACGCGCAGAGGAAACTTAGGACAACACTCACAAAAAGGGTCTTTTTCACAGCCACGCGGAAAAAAGCCAAAACAAGGATGCTGGCCGCCGGGATGAGCATGGCATAGGATACGTCAAAATGGGATGCAAAAAGGTGCTTCACGGCGCTTACCGTCTCCGCCGTGCCTTCTCCCCCACCCATGAGGCCATAGAACACAAGGGAAAGGAGAAAGGGGACCAAAGCACTTTTCATCATGCGCTGGATATTGTCATAAAGGTTCGTTCCCGTCAGGTCTGCCGTAAGGAGCGCGCTTGTCGACACGGGAGAGCAGCGGTCCCCAAAGTAGATTCCCGACAGGACAGCCCCGCCAACGAGCGCCTTGGAGGCCCCCAGGGTTGATGCAATGGTCATGGAAATGAGCCCCATCGTTGCCGCTGTCCCAAAGCTCGTTCCCATCAAAAAAGACAGGAGGCAGTTAAGGACAAAGGTAAGGAGTACAATCAGTGCGGGATCGATGACGCCGGACGCATAGTAGACAATGGTCGGGATGGTTCCGCCAGCCCGCCAAAGCCCCGTCAAAAAGCCAATGATGACAAACGTCATGAGGATATTGCGGATGGTCTTCACACCGGCGGCCCACATGCCCACGATTTCCTTTAGGGAAAAACCCTGGTAGCGGGCATAGCCGCTAAAGATCAGGAGCCCTGCAAAAAGAGCAGCTAAAATGGGAACCCCTGTAAAGACACTGCCTAAAAGAAGCAGGGAAAAAAACAATAAAATGACATTTTCAAGCATGGCTGGGGACGCCTCCTAAAATAAATCCGCAAAATGGGCATAATGGAGGATTTCCCCTCTTTCGCCAAGGACCCTGACCGCTTGAGGGTCAAGAAGGGCAAACCCCTTGACCTCCTCTTTTTGGACCGTGACCGCCAATTCCGTAAAGGGAAGGCGCACTTCATAAATGTCGACAAAGTAGTTGTTCTGTTCTTTTGGGGAATCATTGCGATATGTATGGATAAGACGGACCGCCGCTTTATCCGGCACAAGGCCCGTTTCTTCCCGCGTTTCCCGAAGGACCGCTTCAAGAGACGTTTCGCCTGCCTTGACACCGCCGCCGGGGATCTCCCATTTTCCAGGTGCCCACTGCTTATCGAGCTGACGCTGGGTAAGCAGGATGCGTCCCGTTTCATTGATAATAAGGGCAAGGACCGTCAAATGATAATCGCCCGGTTTCATATGCCAATCATTGCGCGCCATGGTGCGGCCTGTGCGTTCTTTTTTCTCGTCATAGATATCCCAATATTCCATGCTAGTCCTTCTCCTTTTCGCAAAGTGCGTCGAAACGCTGCAGCACGGTTTTCATTTCCTCCGTAAAATATTCTTCCGCTATTTTATAGATAGAGGCAGGAATGCCAAAATAAGGTTCTGCAAGGCTTCCGCTGATGGCGGCAAGGGTATCTGTATCACCGCCGAGACTGACAGCGCGCCTTAGCGCATCCTCAAAACTGTCCGATGCCAAAAAGGCCGTCAGGGCCTGGGGTACGGATCCGTCGCAAGTTGCCTCCCCTTCGTAATGGCTTCTAAGCTCGTCAAAAGGTTCCGAAAGGTCATAAAAGCGCCCCAGATAAGTACGGATCACGTCCTTCCTGGCTCCCGAGCGAGCAAGGAAGATGGCTCCCGCAACAGCTTGGGCCGCCTTTTCCGCACTTTTTTCATTATGGCTCACACGGCAGGAAATAAGAGCCAGTTCCTCGGCTTCCGCCAAGGTGTAGGCAAACCAGCCAGCCGGAGAAACGCGCATGGCCGCTCCATTCCCGCAGCTGCCATAAGGCCCCATGGTCTCATCCATGAGCCACGCCTTGAATTTCTGTCCATAGCCGGCATCCGGATAGGTGCGCCCCAACCTACGCATCCGTTCGCAAAGAAGGGGGCCCAATACGCTTTCTGTTTCAGGAAGGTCGGTTTCCCGCATCGTCAGGAAGGCTTCTGCCACGGCGGCCGTCATCAGGGAGTCATCCGTCACGCGGCACCCTTCGGCAAACAAGTCGAATTCCTTTTCCCGAAATCCGGTCCACTCAAAACGGGACCCTACAATATCACCAATAAAGGCACCCTTCACAGCCTATCCCTCCCTTTTGGCAGCAGTTATACCCCATACTCCAAGACAACAGGACAGTGATCACTGCCCATGATTTCGTTCATGATGGTTACATCCCGGATCTTGTCACGACCGGCTTCTGAAACAAGGAAATAATCAATGCGCCACCCCGCATTCCGTTCGCGGGCCTTGAACATATACGACCACCAGGTATAGGCCCCTTCCCGATCAGGATAGAGCATACGGAAGGAGTCAACAAAGCCCCGGGCAAGGAACGCATCGAGCTTTTGCCTCTCCTCGTCAGAAAAACCGGCATTGTGATGGTTGGAATCGGGGTTCTTGAGATCAATGGGTTCGTGGGCCACATTCATGTCCCCGCAGACAATGGTGGTTTTCTTCTTGGAAAGGTCCTCACAGTACGCCTGGAACGCGTCTTCCCAAGCCATGCGATAGCTTAGGCGAGCCAGCTCGCGCTGCGAATTGGGCGTATAGACATTGACAAGGTAAAAATCATCATATTCCGCCGTAATGACGCGGCCTTCCTGGTCATGTTCCTCGATGCCCAGACCATAGGTCACGGAAAGGGGCTTGATCCGGGAAAAGATGGCCGTTCCGGAGTAGCCTTTTTTAACGGCACTGTTCCAATATTCATAATAGCCGGGAAAGTCAAAGCTGGCCTGTTCCCGCTGCATCTTCGTTTCCTGGATAGAGATGATATCGGCGTCCAGTTTTTCCATGGACTCCTTAAAGCCCTTATTCATGCAGGCCCGAAGGCCGTTGACATTCCAGGTGACAAGTTTCATGAGATTCCTCCATTCACTCATAAGGAAGGAAAGATCCAGTAAAGGGCCCCTAGGGCAAAAAGCCAAAGGAGAAGATAAATGGGATCTCCCGCCATCCAGATAAAGGATACATAGAAAAGGCCAAGGATAAGGCCTATAGAAGCAAAATAAAAGAGAAACAGCAGGCGGCGTTTCCTATGAACGGCTTCTTTCATTTCCCAAAGGGCCCGAAACAAGCCATAGCCGCCCATAAGAAGGGCCGCCTCAAAAGCACCGCTATCCGCGTCAAGCTGGTTAAGGAAAAGGGCCGTTCCCAAAAAAAGGGGAAAAAGGACAGAAGGCCCCCGCTGGATCAAGTCCCTTCTTTCAAAAAAAAGAAGATGGACGCCCCACAGGATATAAAAAAGAACCCAAAAAACGGCATGAGGAAGGGCCAAAGGATAGCTGTGAGGGGAGACAAAAAGTGCCGTAAGGAGCATGACAAGGACCCTTTCAAGGATTGCGGGAGCGCCTTGCCTTTTTTCCAGGGCTAACTGGTAAGCGTCGAGGGCACCAAGAAGGAGACTGCCCCAAAGCACCCAAGGTTCTTCGAGAAAAAAGAGCAGCAGGGCAGCGGCCGCCAGAAAGGCCGCGCCCTTTTTGCGGCTGTGCGCCCAGCCCCTATGAAGTCCACAGATCCACCGGTTCATAGGGCCCCCTTGCCAAGCTGCGTCAGAAATTGGAGGCTCTTTAGCGGCCGGTCCGTTTGGAATGTCAGGAACCGATAGAGGATCTTTTCCACTTCCATCAATTCCTTTCCCCGCACCGTAAACGGTTCGGGGACCTTAAAATCAAGGGTCAGGAGATGCTGCACAAGCGCCTTGGCCTTTACCGTAAGGGGCAGATCATGGTCCAAGGCACAGTCCCTGCACAGGAAGCCGCCCTGGACAGGACTGAAATAACCGTCTTCTTCCATGGGTTTTCCGCAGGTTGTACAATAGTCAAGAACCGGATCGAAGCCGCAAAGGGCCAGAAGTTTAAAGAGGGTGCTGTCCGTCACGAGCCGTTTATTATGGTTTGGAAAGAGGGTAAAAGCCTGACAAATAAGGAAAAAGGCCTCTTCCAGCGGTTCTTCCTCTTCAAACAGCTGCATCACGGCCTCGGCTATGATGGCACCGTAAGCCATGCCTTCAATATCCATGACATGGGGCAGGTTCAAAAATTCACACCCACGCAGGGTTGCCACCTTACGGCCCGGCATGAGGGTCACGCGCAGCTGGGCAAAAGGCTGGACAATCCGACCGCTCGTACTCTTGGGATAGGCTGCCCCGTAGGCGATGAAAGGTACTTTCCCATGGTGACGACAAAAGCAGACTGCGTACTTATCCGCAGTCTGCCAATTCCTTACTTCCAATATGACCGCTTCATCCTGAAAGGCTTCACTCGTCATGGACTGTCTCTTCCTTTTTGTCTTTCTTCAGAGGGATGACACGGACCCGAAGGACACGGAATCCGGATGAATCGAGCACTTCAAAACGATTGCCCCGCTCATCGACGGAATCTCCCACAACGGGCTGACGGCCGATGAGGCCAAAGACGTAACCGCCAATGGTATCTTCCTCAGGATCATCAAACTGGATGCCCATCGTCTCCGAGACTTCGTCCAAAAGGACCAAGCCGTCAAACACATAGGACCCATCGGGCATCTTGTTGATTTCCGGCATTTCCGTATCGTGCTCATCTTGGATGTCACCAACGATTTCCTCCAAGAGGTCTTCCATGGTGACAAGGCCCGCTGTTCCGCCATATTCATCGGCAACGGCCACCATCTGGACATGTTTGTGCTGCATGAGCTGAAGGATCTTCACAATGGACATACTTTCAGGCACCACGTCAATTTCCCGCATAATGGACTTAAGATCTGCGTGGGGATCATGTTGGTCAAGGTTCATCAGTTCCCGGATATGGATCATCCCCAGGATATGGTCGCGGTCTTCTTCACAAAGCGGATAACGGGTGTGACCGGAATCATGGACAACCTTCAGGTTTTCTTCCAAGGAATCTTCCACAAACAGGCAGATCATATCCTGCCGGGGAACCATGACCTCCCGGGCAACTCGGTCGGCAAAATCAAAGACATTATCAATCAGGCGGCTTTCTACGGGATCGATTTCCCCGCCTTTTTCGCTGTCACTGACCATCCGCCGAATATCATCTTCTGAGCGGCTCATATCAGGATCATAGGGCTGAATGCCCATGAAGCGATAAAGGCTGCGGCCCACATGCCAAAAAAGATAAGCAAAAGGATATACAATCGGTTTCAATATGCGTCCAAGCGCAGGACCCGCGTCGATAAGTCATCTCTCCTTTTTTCCAAGGACTGTGGTCCTTCGGCAAAGCGCCATCCTCGAACCACAGCACCACTTCAACGAATCACAGTGTGCCATTTTTGGGCACTTTTGGGCTGTCAATGTTAATTTTCATTATACAATAGGTGCCGCGGCATGGTCAATATGCCCTATGATCGGAACTCAGCCCAAGCTGTCGGAGTTCGGTTTCCTTTTCCCGCCATTTGGGACGCACCTTGACCCAGATTTCAAGATAAACCTGACTGCCGACAAGATCTTCGATATCCTTGCGGGCTTCCGCGCTGATCTGTTTCAGCATCTGTCCCTTGCGACCAATGAGAATTCCTTTTTGGGAATCCCGTTCCACATAGATATCGGCCCGCACATAAACCATCCCATTATCACGGGTCTTCATTTCGTTTACCTTGACGGCAACGGCATGGGGCACTTCATCATGGGTGAGGCGCAGGATCTTTTCCCTGATGATTTCGCTTACCATGACCCGTTCCGTCTGATCCGTGTAAAGGTCTTCCGGATAAAAGCTAGGGCCTTCCGGTATGAGGCCTGTCAGTTCCTCGATAAGGGGCGTGAAATCCCTATCTTCCAAGGCAGATAGGGTCATGATGCCGTGGAAGGGATAGGCCTTTTGAAAAGCGTCAATACGCGGCAGAAGGTTTTCTTTCAGGTTGATGAGATCCACCTTGTTAAGGACAAGGATGACCGGGACCTGAACCTTTTTGAGCCGTTCCAGGATATAGGCCTCCCCTTTTCCCCGTTTTTCTGTGGCGTCAACGACATAGAGCACGGCGTCAACGTCCTTTAAGGAATCCTCGGCGGCTTTGACCATATGCTCCCCCAATTTATCCTTAGGTTTGTGGAGGCCTGGCGTATCAAGGAAAATAAGCTGGGCCTTTTCCGTCGATAAAATGCAAAGAATGCGATTGCGCGTCGTTTGAGGACGGTCTGATACGATGGCCGCCTTTTCCCCGATCAGTTTGTCAATGAGGGTCGACTTGCCTGCATTGGGGCGTCCAATAACGGCGATATAACCGGCCCGATGTTCTTGCTGCTGTACTTGCATGATGCTTATTCCTTTTCTTTTAGAGTAAAGCCGTAAGGCAGGAGTTCTTCAAGGCTCACACACTGGCTGAGCCCCTTGAGGTTTGTCAGTTCAATATGGGAAATCCCAAATTCAGCCATGACCTGGCGGCAGGCTCCGCAGGGAGACACAGGTCCTTCCGTATCAGCCGTCACAAGCAGGGTTTCAAAATCGCGTACGCCTTCTTTGACGGCTGCAAAGATAGCATTTCGTTCGGCGCAGACCGTCAGTCCGTAAGATGCATTTTCGATATTGCAGCCCGTAAAAACGCGGCCGTCCTTCGCCCTGACTGCCGCTCCCACGGCAAAGTGGGAATACGGGACATAGGCGTTTTTCCGTGCCGCTTTGGCCGCTTCAAAAAGGATCAGGTCCATCGTCAGCCTCCAAAATTTTCCTCGGCAAGGTCAAGCCTGCGCAGGACTTCTTCCTCCCGTTTGCGCATAATAAGCTTGTCCTTTTCTTCCATGTGATCGTATCCCAGGAGGTGGAGCATCCCATGAACGGCTAAATAGGTCATCTCCCGTTCGAGTCCGTGACCGTATTCCTCACCTTGGCGGACTGCTGTCGGAGCGGAAATGATGACATCACCCAATAGATGTTCAATCTCGTCATCGTCCACTTCCGGTTCCTCTTCCCCTTCGTCAAGGGCAAAGGAAAGCACATCCGTCGGCCGGTCAATGCCGCGGTAAGTGCGGTTGAGTTCATGGATTGCAGCGTCATCGACAAGGGTAATATCCACTTCTGTCTGCGGGGACAGGGCCTCCAGTTCCGCAACGACATTCATGGCTTTGGTCAGGTCCGCTTCCAGCGCTTCAGGAATGGAGACCTTTTCCTGGTTATTTTCGAGTGTGACGATCATAGCCGTCCCTTCCTTTCTTTTTAGCATTATCGTATTTTTTGTACGCCCGGATGATGGCCGCCACGATTTCATGCCGGATGACATCGCCGTCCGTAAAGTGAACAATGCCAATGCCAGGGATTCCCTGGAGAACATAGGCGGCATTGGTGAGCCCGGACTCCTTGCCCGGCGGCAAGTCCACCTGGGAATCATCCCCTGTCACAACAAGCTTGGAGCCAAAGCCAAAACGGGTAAGGGCCATGCGCATCTGCTCAGCCGTCGTATTTTGGGCCTCATCGATGATGATGAAGGCATCGCTCAACGTCCGTCCGCGCATATAGGCAAGGGGCGCCACTTCAATGGTTCCCCGGGTCAAATACTTCTGGAAGGATTCCATGCCGAGCATCTCGTAAAGGGCGTCATAAAGGGGCCGCAGGTATGGATCCACCTTTTCCTGCAGGTCCCCGGGCAAAAAGCCCAGTTTTTCCCCTGCTTCCACAGCCGGCCGCGTGAGGATGATTCGCTCCACTTCGTGGTTCTTAAGGGCCTTGACCGCCATAGCCACGGCAAGGTAGGTCTTGCCCGTTCCCGCCGGTCCTAACGCAATGGTCATTTGATTTTCCCCAATGGTCTTGAGGTACTGCCATTGGCCCAGGGTCTTGGCCTTGACCTGTTTTCCCCGGTAGGTCGTAATGACCGTATCCGTATAAAGCTGATGCAGGGCCTCTTCCTTGCCGTCACGAACCAGCTTCAGCGTGTATGTCACATCATGGGTCGTAATGGGCAGCCCTTGGCGATAGAGATAGAGCAGTTCCGAAAAGGCTCGTTCCATCCGCCTGAGCGCCGCTTCCGTCCCGGTAAGGAGCAGTTCATTGCCCCGGGGGATAATCCGGCACTCCGGATCATCCATCAGTTTCAGGTATTCATCATTTTTCCCCAGGACAGCCACCATTTCCCGATTGTCCTTAAAAATCAGCTTCTTTTCCAGCGTTTCTGGCAACCCGATTTCCTCCTTAGCCTTTTACAATCTTGATTTTCTTGATAACAACGGGCGTCACTGGCCGGTCATTGGCGTCCGTTTTAACCTTACCAATCTTTTGGACTACATCAAGTCCTTTGACGACGCGGCCAAAGACAGCATGATGATCATCCAGCCAGGGCGTCTTCTCCAGGGTAATGAAAAACTGGCTTCCACCTGTATCAGGGCCAGCATTTGCCATGGACAGGATGCCCGGTCCATCGTGACGCAGATTCTTTGAAAATTCATCTTTGATGGTATAGCCCGGTCCGCCCGTTCCATCGCCTTTGGGATCGCCGCCTTGGATCATGAAGCCGTCAATGACGCGGTGGAAAGTGAGTCCATCATAGAAACCAGATTCCGCAAGCTTTACAAAATTGGCACAGGTCTTGGGTGCCCCTTCTACGGCAAGGCGGACCTCAAAATTGCCGAGACTGGTCTCAAATTGGGCTGTGACAGGGCCCTTTAGGGCCGGTGCGTCCGTTCCAGCCGCTTTGCCGCTTTTGCCGCAGGCAGCCGTGAAAAGTGCCGTAATGACGGCAATCAGTAAGAACAGCTTTTTCATGGTCAATCTCCTTTACCAAAAAAAGGACCCGTGGGTCCCACTATGAAAGTCTTCGTCTTCCTTATTATATCTGTTTAAGGCAAAAAAATAAACATCACCGCCCCTTATGTCCAAATCCTTTTCCCCTGGAAAAAATAAAAAAAGAGTTGACAAGACTCTTTCCTTTGGGTATACTAATATTCGTCTCGGAACTATAGCTCAGATGGTTAGAGTACCACGTTGACATCGTGGGGGTCACTGGTTCGAATCCAGTTAGTTCCACCACTTTAAAGATGAAGCCGCTCCTTGGGGGGCGGTTTTTTTATCTTTTTTCTGAATTTCTTCTTGCTCCGTTCTGTCATACCTGCTATAATATCCGCATCACATTCAAATAAAGCAGTGCAGGACTGACGGATAAGTGGAATTGACCACGTGCTCTGCATTGTGTAACTTGCCGACCGTCTGGGCAGAGAAAAGCAGCCCGGACGGTCCTTTTTCATCCCGGCCTTTTCCTCTGCAGCCTTATGCTGCAGATTGGTCCGGGCCTTTTCTCTTTCTAGGGGAAGTTTTCCCAGAAAGGAAGCAACATGAGAAACCGCTCACTGATTGCACTGTCCGCCGTAGGCATTCACCTCTCCATTGGGAGCGTCTATGCTTTCAGCGTCCTTGTCCGCCCCATCATGGAAACCTTGGGGGCTTCTATGGGGGATGTCACTTGGACCTTTTCCCTTGCCATCTTGTTTCTTGGCATGTCAGCCGCACTCTTGGGGCGCTTTGTAGAAAAAATAGGCCCCCAAAAAAGTGGCCTCATGGCCGCCTTTTTCTTCGGAACGGGCCTTTTGGGTACGGCGTATGCCCTTTCCATCAGAAGCCTTTCCCTCCTCTATCTCTTTTATGGGTGCATTGGCGGCATTGGTCTTGGCACAGGCTACATCACACCCGTATCAACCTTGGTGAAATATTTTCCCCACCACCGCGGTTTTGCAACAGGTCTTGCCATCATGGGCTTTGGTTTTGCCGCTCTCATTGCAGCTCCCCTCATGCAGCAACTCACCCGCACGGTGGGCCTTACCCGCACCTTCTGCCTCATGGCAGGTGCCTACTCGGTCATCATGGTCCTTTGTGCCCTCTACCTCAAACCGCCCGTCCTGAAAAAGGAACATGACGCTGATTCCCAGTCCCTTACGGGAAAGACTGCATCAGAAGCCATGCATACCTGGCAGTTCCAAAGCCTCTGGTGGGTCTTTTTCATCAATATTACCTGCGGCATCGGCCTGCTTGCCGTCTTAAGTCCCATGGCCCAGGACGTGATTGGCATGTCAGCTCAGGAAGCAGCCGCTTTTGTGGGCATTATTGGCATCATGAACGGCGGCGGACGCATCCTTTGGTCCACCATTTCTGACCGGCTGAGCCGCCCTGTAACATACATTCTCTTTTTTGCCCTTGAGATCCTGGCTTTCTTCGCCCTCAGTGCCACCACCTCTTCCTTTGTCTTTAAAGGTCTTGTGCTCTTTATCATCAGTGCCTATGGCGGCGGCTTTTCCTGCATGCCGGCCTATTTGAGCGACCTTTTCGGCACCAAACAGCTAAGTGCCATTCACGGCCGCATCCTTTCTGCCTGGGCAATGGCAGGCATTGCCGGTCCAACTCTCATCTCCTTTTTCTATAAGCAGACAGGCACCTATGCATCGGTGCTCATTTTCTTTGCCGTTCTCTTCATCCCGAATCTCATCATAGCCATCCAGCTCAAGGGTAAAGGGTTTGAACAGAAAGAAGTCCCCGCCCTCGACTCCCTGGAAACAAAATGAAGGCATGAAAAAAGCAGCCCTGAAAAGGCTGCTTTTTTTATGGGCTGGATGGGGCTTTAGGCGGAAAGGATGGCGTCCAGCCGCTCTGCCATGTGGATGACCAGCCCATCACAATTGACCTTCTTTGTCACGCCTTCCTGAGCGGCTTTCATAAGCAGTTCCGTGCAGGCCGTGGTCCCGTGGTCACGGGAAAAATCCTGGAGCAGGGCCATGGCCTTTTCCTGGGGGATCCCTGCAAGGGACAAGATCATAAGGCCGGCGCTCACCACACCGCACGTACCGCCGTGCATCATACCGCCGCCATAGTTTGCGCCCATGGCAAAGGCCCGCTCGTCACTGACGCCGAGGACATCGGAAAAAGCGACAAAAAGGGATTGGGCACAATTATAATGAATGGGTTCATCGCTTTCGCGAAGCATTTTGGCTTTTACAACGTGATTCATGGATCACTCCTCCTTTGTACAGGCCCCATTATACCCTATTTGGGTATCAATTGAATAGAGGGCTGGGGCAAAAGGTGATATAATAAGGACCATCTAAAGAAAGGAAGACATCCTATGGCTGAAAAAACCATTCATATTCCCTACGGAAAAGGCGAGGCCACGCTGACGCTTCCTCAAGAGCGGATTGGTTCCATCCTTGTGCCGCGGCACCATGCCGCCCTTTCCATAGACGATGCCGTGACGGCCTGTCTGCGTCACCCCACTGCTTCTCCCCCCCTGCGTGAGATGGTAAAAAAAGGAGCCTCCGTAGTCATTGTAACGGCGGATATTACCCGTGCCTGGAACCATTCACGGGATTTCATGCGGCCCCTGATCAACGAACTCAATGAGGCAGGCATCCCCGATGAGGATATTTCCATCGTTTTTGCCCAAGGCACGCACCGAGCCCAGACCCCTGATGAGGACATAGCTGTCGTCGGAGAAGAAGTCGCCCGCCGGATCCGCCTTTACCAGCACGACTGTCACGACCGGGAAAACCTTGTCCTTGTGGGGACCACGTCGCATGGAACCCCAGTTGAACTCAATCGCCGTGTTGTCGAAGCGGATTTCGTCATCGTGGCCGGAGGGATCATGCCTCACCTGTTTGCAGGCTTTGGCGGCGGACGAAAAATGATCCTTCCCGGCGTTGCCAGTTGGGAAACAATCCAGAAAAACCACGCCCTCGCCCTTTCAGATACCCCGGGGGAAGGCATCAATCCCCTTACGGAGGGCCGGTCCTTGACGCACAATCCCGTCCATCAGGATATGCTGGAAGGCATGGAATTCTGCCGGCCTGATTTCCTGCTGCACTCCCTCATCAATGAACGGGGCGAGGTCTGCGGATTTGTCAGCGGCGATCCTTACGAGGCCTGGCTTGAAGGGACGCAGGAGGTGCTCAGCAATGACGCGGTTTCCTTTACCCAAAAAGCAGACCTGACCATTGCTGGTGCCGGCGGGTATCCCAAGGACCTTTCCCTCTACCAAGGCTGCAAATGCTATGAGCCAGCCCGGGACGTAACCAAAAAGGGTGGAATCATCATTGCCCTAATCGAATCACCGGACATCAAGGAACCACAAATCTTCTGGGACAGTTTCCGCTACAACAGCCGCCTTTCTATGGAAAAGGCCCTGCGGCAGCATTTTACCATTCCCTTTTTTGTCGCTTATTTTCTCTACACCCTGGCAGAGGACTATACCCTTTACCTTGTGACCAAGAAAGAAAACTTTGAAGCTGTCCGCCGCATCCACCAGATTCCCACAAGGACGCTGGAAGAAGCCTATGAAAAAGCCAAAGCCCAGCTCCTTTCAGAAGGAAAGACAGACTTTACGGTCAATATCATTCCCAACTGCGGCACGGTCATTCCCCTTGAACGCTGACAAAAAATCCCTTCCGGATGACCTGGAGGGATTTTCTTCATTCATAATGGTTCAGGATATTGCGGACCCGTTCCTTCTTGCTCTTGGGGACCTTGTTTTCATAGTTGCGGAAATTGTTTTCCCGGTGGTCCGTTGAATAATCCGCATAATCAATTTCAAAATGGGATTCATAGCTCCGATTATAGTCACCGTGCCCATCATCACATTGATAGATCAGTTGCTCCATAGGACCCTCTTCTTTCCATAAATCAATTTCTCTGCTATTCTATCACAGCCAGCCGCCTTGAGAAAGAGAAATTTCTAAGTAAAAATCGTCTGAATTCTCTAGAAATCAAGATAAAAAAAAGGTACAATAAAGGAAGTACCCTACAGAGGAGTGATTCCCGTGAAAATTGTAACCATGTTAAATGACGGGCAGGAGCAAGTCGGCATCCTGTCTGAAGACGGTAAATCTGTCATTCCCGCCAACAAGTATGCCGATATGCCCGACCTCATGGCTCACAGCGATTTCGAGGAACTGCTTGCCATCAGCCGCATGGGAGTTGCCGCCGTCCCCATAGAAAGGGTCAAGATCCTGGCACCCATTACGGAACCGGCCAATGACATCATCTGCCTGGGAATCAACTATGCCTCCCACGATGAGGAATTGCCGCAGGAATACACGGAAGAAAAGATCCAGAAGCGGGACGTGCCCGTCTACTTTTCCAAACGGGTCACGCGCTGCGTCGATCCTGATGGAGCCATCGACGGTCATTTCGATATCGTCAGCAAACTTGATTACGAATGTGAACTTGCCGTCATCATCGGAAAGGACTGCAAAGATGTAAGCGAGAAAGAAGCCCCGGACTATATCTTTGGCTATACCATCCTGAATGATGTCACGGCCCGGGATGTCCAAACGGCCCACAAGCAGTGGTACTTTGGAAAAAGCTTGGACCACTTTGCGCCCATGGGACCTGTCATCGTTACGGCAGAAGAGTTTGCCTTCCCGCCGCAGCTCACCATTACATGCCGCGTAAATGGTGAGCTGCGGCAACAGGACAATACAAAGAACCTCGTTCACAGCATTGCCTACATCATCAGTGAACTCTCCCACGGAATGACCCTGCGCTGCGGCACCATTATTTCCACGGGTACACCAGCCGGCACAGGCGTCGGCATGAACCCGCCCCAGTATCTAAAGCGCGGCGACGTCGTCGAATGTGAGATCGAAGGCATCGGCGTCTTAAGAAATACCGTCAAATAGCGGTCCAGCAAGAACAACCGTCACGCTAAAGACATGAAAAAGCTGTCACCTTTTTTTGGTGACAGCTTTTTTCGTTCCCCTCATTCGGCTTTTTTCCAAATGGATTCGGCTTTTTTGATGTTTTCCCGAATAGCCGTGCAGCACGTCTTGAATTCCTTTTTCTCCGTGTCCGTGAGAGAAAGTTCAACAACCTTTTCCACGCCATTTTCACCAACCACGGCAGGTACACCTGCAAAGATACCGTCTTCGCCATATTCACCGCGAAGGGGCGCGCTCGTTGCCATGATATGCTTTTCATCGCGCAGGACGTATCCGGCAAGGGTCGTTGCCGTATACGCAATGCCGTATTCCGTGCAGCCCTTGCCCACGTAGGTCACCCAGCCGCCTTTGATGGTCTTTTCCTTGATGGCATCATGATCAAAAACGAAACGGGAATCATCTTTCAGTTCTTCAAGGCGTTTGCCGCCGAACTGGATGACGGACCAAGGCACCATCTGCGCGTTGCCGTGTTCGCCCATCATGTAGGCCGTAATGGATTTATGGTCAAGGCCGGTCTGCTGGGAAATGGCACTTACCAGTCGCGACGTGTCAAGACCCGTCCCCGTCCCAAAAACATGGCCCGCAGGCAGACCGCTCAATTTGGAAATGAGATCGGACACCACATCACAGGGATTGGTGATGTTGATGAAGATTCCCTTGAAGCCCCCCTTCATGATCTTGGGAATGAAGTCAGCAACTTGAGCCACCGTAAAGTTCATTTCCGTATCCCGGTTATGGGTAACCAACAGATCAATTTTCCCAATGGCATTGATGATGATATCGCAGTCGCCCAGTTCTTCATAGGAAGCCATGGCATACTTGACATGATGGGGCATGAACATGGCCGCATCCATGAGATCCTGATGCTCACTGACAAGCTTCTTTTCATTGATATCACAAAGTTTGACAAGGTCAGCCGTTCCCGTGACCCCTAACGTATAGGCAACATGGGCACCAACGTGGCCCAGACCAACAACACCTACGATTCGTTTCTTCGGCATGCTACCACTCTCCTTCTTCTTACAAGTATATTCTATTGTATCCTCTCTGTGCAAAAAAGCAACCTTTGTCCTCATTTTATTTTGTATAATGAATCATTTTCGCTAAATTTTCCACATAAGTCTCTTTATTCTGAACCATATACAATCCTTTTTATTCCTTAAGTACGTAATAAACAGTACATTTTGTATTTATACACCTAAAAAATTTATGAACAATTACCAGTTATTTTCACACCTTATTGATAAAAAGATAACATTTCTATATTTTTATTGTTGATTTAAAAAATAAGCGTTTCATCTCATAGGATTTTTTATTTTTTCGTCTGCAAAAGTAAAATTTCTTTCAATTCCTATTTCCCTCAATGTACGTTTTCACGAATACGTCCATTCTAAAAAGACTTTATCGCCATATTTTGTGTTCTTTTTTGTAACTTCATAACAGAATAGCTGTATTTTACCACTTATTTTTAAAATTTATGTTGACAATTTTGTATACAAGTGATAAATTATGGCTCTGTAAACACTCATCACCCCCTCAATCCCAGCATTCATGCGGGACTTGAAATTTTTGGAAAGGAAGTGGCTATGATGAATGGATTAACCTTGGTTTGTATTGCAATCGTCATCTTTGCGTTTGCCTACCTGTTCTACGGCCGTTGGCTCGTCAAGACCTGGGGCATCGAGCCCGATGCCAAGACGCCCGCCTATCGCTTTGAAGATGGCCGCGACTTTGCGCCGGCTTCCCGGTTTACGGTCTTTGCCCATCAGTTTTCTTCAATTACGGGCGCAGGCCCTGTCACGGGCCCGATTATTGCCGCTATGTTTGGTTGGGTTCCTGCATTCTTATGGATTATTGTAGGCGGCATTTTCTTCGGCGCTGTCCAGGACTTTACGGCCCTTTATGCTTCAGTCCGCAACGACGGCAAGAGCATGGGCAAGATCATTGAACAGTACGTTGGCAAGACGGGCTGCAAGATGTTCCTCCTGTTCAGCTGGCTCTTCTCCCTCCTTGTCATCGCTGCCTTTTCCGACATCATGGCAAGCACGTTCAATGGCTTTTCCAAGACGGGCGAACTCTTGGGACCAAATGCAGCTGCTGGCTCCATTTCCACCCTCTACGTTTTTGTCGCCATGGTGTTTGGCTGGGCCGTTCGCCGCTTTCATATCGGCGGCGTCAAAGAAGTGATTCTGGCCCTCATCTGCATGGTTGCCATGATTGCTGTAGGGATTGCCAATCCGTTTTTTGCCTCCCGCACCAGCTGGCTCTATGCAACCTATGCCTATTGCTTCATTGCTTCTGTCCTTCCCATGTGGCTCCTTATCCAGCCTCGTGATTATCTGAGTGTCTTCCTACTCCTTGGCATGATCCTGGCAGGCGTTGTCGGTATTCTTGTCGGTAACCCCACCATCAATATGCCGGCTTTTAAAGGCTTTACGGTAGCAAACAGGCCCCTTTTCCCCATCCTTTTTGTAACCATCGCCTGCGGTGCCGTTTCCGGCTTCCACAGCCTGGTTTCTTCCGGTACTTCTTCCAAGACCATTTCCAATGAAAAGGATATGCTTCCTGTTGGCTATGGCGCTATGCTCATTGAATCCGTCCTGGGGGTTGTTTCCCTCGTCATTGCCTGCTCCGTTGCAGTCAACGGAGCCCTGCCGAAAGCAACGCCCTTTGCCATCTTCGGGTCTGCCATCGGCCGTTATTTCTCTATCTTCGGGATTCCGCCCTATGTCAGCAACTGCATCGTGACCATGTGCATCTCCGCCCTTGCCATGACGACCATCGACGCTGTCACCCGCATCGGCCGCATGATGCTCCAGGAACTGCTGAGCGAATATGACAGCAATGCTGCGAAATTCCTTTCCAATACCTATGTGGCAACGATTGTTACCTTGATCCCGAGCTACCTGCTCTGCCTCGGCGGATACCTCAATATTTGGCCGCTCTTTGGGGCTGCCAATCAGCTGCTTTCCGCACTGGTCCTCATTGCCCTTGCTGTCTTCCTGCGTACGACAGGCCGCAAGAGCTGGATGCTCTACATCCCCATGACCTTCATGTTCGTTGTCACCATGAGTGCCCTCTGCCTGTCCCTTTACGGGATCTATGGCAAACTCATGGCCGGCACCTTCGTCCTTATGGTCGATGGCCTGCAGCTTGTCGTTGCCCTTGCCCTCATGTTCCTTGCCCTGATGGTTGTCAAACACTGCGGAAAAGAGCTTGTGGGTGATACGGCAAAAAGTCAAACGGCACAATAAAAAAAGAAGGAGGCTGCGCCTTCCTTTACAGCAAAAGACCTAGATCCCGCGGACCTAGGTCTTTTTCTTCCTTGTGAAATTAACCTTGCTGCGTCTTGAGGCGCCAGAGTGCATCCAACACTTTTTCCGTAAGTTCACAATCATCTACGGCTCGGTGATGGTTGCCCGCAATGCCAAAATGCTTGCAAAGGGCTTCCAGACTGTAGTGGGACAGGCCCGGCACAACGGTTTTGGCAAGCTTCTTCGTATCAAGATAGGGGTTATTCAAATGTTCCCCTGTTTCCCGGTAAATCCGGTCATAAAGGAAGTTGATGTCAAAATTGACATTGTGCCCTACCAAGGTATAGCCACCTAAAAAATCCCGCAGCCGCGGCAGGATCTCCCTAAAGGTCGGTGCCCCAACAAGGTCGCTGTCCGTAATACTCGTCAGGTTCGTAATAAAAGGTGACAGGCTCTGGTACGGTTCCGGGGTCAGGAAGGTCTGGAAACGACCTGAAACGGCCCCATTGCGTACGTGGATAGCCCCAATTTCTATGATGGCACTGCGTGCCACGTCAAGGCCCGTCGTTTCAATATCAATGACCACGTAGGACAGGGGACGCACCAAGGTAAGCTTTCCCTTGCGGCGTTTTTCTTCCAGTTCTGCATCCCGCGGTGCCGGATTATCAAATAAGGAAAGGGAATAAGGTTCCATAGGAATCCTCCTTTCAAGTATCATTGTCAGCATCCAAATCTTGGATGTTCTATTATATAGCATTTTGATAGGAAAGTAACGAGTTTTTGCAAAATTTCACAAAAGCACCTATAATGGTAAAAATTCATTCTTACGGAGGTGACCCTACTTGGCAATCGTGCCTCTTTTGTTTTCCCAGCTATCCTCCCTGCTCCTTATTGCCATCATCGGCTACGCGGCCGTCAAGAAAGGCATCATGAAAGCGTCCGAGTGCAAGCCCATTTCAACGCTCCTCATTTATGTTATCATCCCCTCGTCCATCATCAAGGCCCTGCAGCTTCCCTTATCGGAAGAAAAAGTCCATGGTTTTGGCATTGCCGTCATTTTTGCCATTGCAGTCCATCTTTTCTGGCTGGTTCTCACCACCTTCTTAGGCAAGGCAACGAGTCTTGATGGTACGGCGCGGGCCTCCTTGATGTACACCAATTCAGGAAACCTCATCTTTCCCCTGGTGGCCTCCGTTTTTGGTGAAGAATACGTCTTTTATGCCTGCATGTACAATGCCGTCCAACAATTTTTTATCTGGACCCACGGCATGGTCCTCATGAGCGGGGAACGCCGTGTCACCCTTCGGCAAGTGCTTCTTAACATCAACATCCTTTCCGTGGCCATTGGCATGACCCTCTTTTTCTTTCAAATCATACTGCCGCCGATCATCCAAAACACCATGGGCATGCTGGCCAGCATGATTGGCCCCTTGAGCATGCTCGTAACGGGCATGGTCATGGCTGAAAAGGACCTGTCCGGCCTTTTTCATTCAGCCAAGGTATGGCTCATCTGTATAGGCCGGCTTTTCCTTTTTCCTTTTTTTGTCACCCTCCTTGTCCTGGCAACAGGCTTCTTGAAGGCCCATCCAGAAGAACTCTTTTTGTTCCAGATTGGAATGCTGGCTGTCTGCGCCCCTCCGGCAACACTGCTGACCCAATTTGCCGTCATGTTTAGGAAGGACGCCTTCCTTGCTGGCAGTGTCAACCTCATCAGTATGGTCCTGTGCGTCATCACCATGCCGCTCATGATTGCCCTCTTCACTTATTTAGCCGGCTGAATCCAATAAGAAAAGCTGCGGAGAAAGAGCTCTTCTTTCTCCGCAGCTTTTTTATCGGGCTTATTGCATGTCCTTATTTTCCAGGAGCCGCCGGAAGGCAGCTTCATCAAGGATGGTGACACCCAAGGACTGGGCTTTGGTATATTTGCTGCCTGGATCGGCCCCTGCGACAACATAGTCCGTCTTCTTGCTGACAGAACTTGTCACCTTGGCGCCCACTTCCTGAGCCATGGTCTGGGCCGTTGCCCGGTCGAGGGTGGGCAGGGTTCCAGTAAAGACCATGGTCTTCCCGTAGAAGGGATGATTCTCATTGGAAGCAGCCGTCCCCAGCATCTTCATATTAAGGCCCAATTCCTTCAGCCGTTCTATGTAATCCTGGTTTCCTGGATCGCCAAAATAGGTCACGACACTTTCGGCAATGACCGGTCCAATATCAGGGATCTGTGCCAATTCTTCCTGTGTTGCCTCCATCAGGGCATCCATGGTCTGGTATTTCATGGCAAGGGTCCGGGCCACCTTGGCCCCAACGTGGCGGATCCCGAGGGCAAAAAGGAGCTTATCCAGACTGTTTTCCTTACTGGCAGCAATGGCCCGGACAAGGTTATTGGCGGACTTTGCGCCCATGCGGTCAAGTTCCATGAGGTCATCTGCCGTAACAAGATAAAGGTCGCTCGGGTCCTTCACCAGATTCCTTTCCTGGAGCTGGAGCAGGACAGCAGGGCCGCAGCCATCGATGTTCATGGCGTCACGGCTGGTAAAATGGATGAGGCCTTCCCTGCCCAAGGCGGGACAGTGGGGATTGGTGCAGCGCACAGCGGCTTCTCCATTTTTTCGGACAACCGGCCAGCCACACTCCGGACATTCCGCAGGCATATGGAAAACCTTTTCCTCACCGGTCCGTTTTTCCACGGCGACACGCAGGACTTCTGGAATGATTTCCGCGGCTTTATTGATAATGACCCGATCACCGATGCGAATATCCTTTTCCGCAATGAAGTCTTCATTATGAAGCGTAGCACGGCTGATGGTGCTCCCCGAAAGCTTTACGGGATCAAGGACAGCCGTCGGTGTAAGGACGCCCGTCCGGCCCACTTGGATAACAATATCCCGCAGCGTCGTTTCCGCTTGTTCGGGCGGGAATTTATAGGCCATGGCCCAGCGGGGATCCTTTCCCGTGGCCCCGAGGATGTTCTGCTGCCATACGGCGTTGACCTTGACGACGACACCGTCCGTGTCATAGCCAAGGCTCTTGCGGCGCTCACCGTGACGAGCAATGAGTGCGTTAGCCTCTTCAATGGTCGCAACCTTGGTCCGTCCTTCTGTCGTTGTAAACCCATAGGCCTCGAGGCGATCCATGGAATCATTATGCGTATCAAGGGCGCCCGTGCCAATGCCATAGGCAAAAAATGCCAGTGAACGCCTAGCCGTGACACGGGGATCGAGCTGACGCAAGGAACCGGCAGCGGCATTCCGGGGATTGGCAAATTCCGTCTCCCCTTTTTCCACCCGTTCCTCATTCAGCTTCAAAAAGGCATGACGGGGCATATAGACTTCTCCCCGCACATCAAGGAGTTCCGGTATGGGAACGCCAGGAAGCGAGGATAGGACCTTAGGGATATTTTTGATGGTCCGCACATTTTCCGTCACATTTTCGCCGACCATGCCGTCGCCTCGCGTCGCCGCTCGGACAAAGCGACCATTTTCATAGATGATGCTGCAGGCAAGACCGTCGATTTTCGGTTCCACCACATATTCTACCTTGGCGTCCTTAGGAAGGCCTTCATGGACCCGGCGGTCAAATTCCTTCATTTCTTCCGGTGAAAAGGCATTGGCTAAACTTAACAGCGGCGTAATGTGATGCACTTCCGTAAACCCAGGTTTCGCGTAGCCGCCGACATGCTGGGTCGGGGAATCCGGCGTCACAAGTTCAGGATATTCCGCCTCAATAGCCCGCAGTTGGCGCATAAGGCTGTCATATTCCGCATCAGTGATGGTGGGCATATCTTCCACATAATAAAGGTAGGAGTTGCGTTCCAATTCCTTGCGAAGGGCTTGGGCCTTTAGCAAAGCCTCTTGTTTTGTCATGATCGTCATGAGATTCGCCTCTTATACTTTCTGGATGACTTTGTATTTCGTTGAAAGGGCCTTGATGCCCGTACCGGGGAAGGCCACTTTGACAATCTGCCCATCAGCGTCGGGTTGGGCCGAGATGACCGTCCCCACGCCCCATGCCTTATGACGGACTTTATCGCCAGCCTTGAAGACTTCCAGCTTTCCATCCGGCACATATTCGGAGCGCCTGTCGCGCCGGTCAAGGATGCTTGCGCCGCGTCTTCTGGCAATGCTGCGAAGCCCTGACCCTTCTTCCTGCGGCCGATTTTCCCATGCCGCGCGCTGCGCCCCGCTCCTATCCTGCTGGCCGACAAGGGCCGTTTCAATAAGATGGCGGGGGATTTCTTCAAGGAAGCGGCTCGGCGGGAACATGACCGTCCGGCCGTACATCATGCGGCTCCGGCAGCTTGTAAGGAATAGTTTTTTCTTGGCCCGCGTAATCCCAACATAGCAAAGACGCCGTTCTTCCTCAAGCTTATCCGTGTCGTCAAGGGAGCGCTGACTCGGAAAAAGACCCTCTTCCATGCCGGCCATGAAGACAACAGGGAATTCAAGTCCCTTGGCCGAGTGGAGCGTCATCAGCGTCACGGCATCGCGGCTGAGTTTGGCATCATCGATATCGGAAACAAGGGCCACATGGTTCAGGAAATCCTCCAAGGTCTTTTCCTCCTCGTTTTCATCTTCCTGGAACTCCATGGCAATGCGCTTTAATTCGTCAAGGTTATCCATGCGGCCCCGAGCCTGTTCCGAGCCTTCCAGGAGCAAAGCATCCCAGTACCCGGTCTTTTCGAGGATATCCGTCATGAGCTGCTCCACAGGGACCGTATCAGTTTCCTTGCGAAGGCTTTCTAGAAGGGTACTGAAAGCGGTCACCTTAAGGAGACTCCGACCAAGGAGTTCACCAGCAGAAGGTGCCTTGAGGGCTTCATGCAGCGACAGTCCCGTTTCATTAAGGAGCATCTTGAGTTTTTCCACTGTCGCACTGCCAATGCCCCGTTTCGGTTCGTTGATGACCCGTTCCAAGGCCTGCTCGTCACGGCCATTTACAAGGAGACGCAAATAAGCAAGCAGGTCCTTGACTTCCTTGCGGTCATAGAATTTCAAGGAGCCAACCATGATATAAGGAAGGCCATTTTTGATGAGGGTTTCTTCAAACATGCGGGACTGGGCATTGGTCCGGTAAAGGACCGCCATATCGCCCAGATGGAAATGAGCTTCGTCGCGCAGACGCCGCATATTATGGACCGTAAATTCCGCTTCATTACGGTCGTTGAAAGCCTGAAAATAGGTGATCGGTTTCCCGTTCCCATTTTCCGTCCAAAGGTTCTTGGGCCGGCGGGCACTGTTATGTTCAATGACCGCATTGGCCGCGTCAAGGATAACCTGGGTAGAACGGTAATTCTGCTCGAGTTTATAGATCTTGGCATCGGGATAATCTTTTTCAAAATCAAGGATATTGCTGATATCCGCGCCGCGCCACCCATAGATGCTCTGGTCAATATCGCCGACGGCACAAAGGTTGTTTTCCGGGGCACTGATGAGTTTGGCCAGAAGATACTGCACATGGTTCGTATCCTGGTATTCATCGATCATGACATACTGGAACTTATGCTGGTATTTTTCCCGCACGTCCCTGTCATGTTGCAGCAGGTCCACGGAAAGGAGCAGGAGGTCGTCAAAATCAACGGCGTTGTTCTGACGCATGCGCTTTTCGTATTCAAGATAGATCTCGGCCACTTTCTTGGCATGGAAGTCATCGGCCTTCCTGGCAAAAGCGGCACTGGAAAGCTGTGCATTCTTGGCATTTGAAATGACCGACATCACCGCGCTCAAGGGGTAGAACTTTTCATCCATCTTGAGATCCTTCAAGATGCCCTTCAGGACATTCTTGCAGTCCGTCGTATCATAAATGGAAAAGCCTGTCCCATAGCCGTAGTGGGACAGATGCTTGATTTCCCGGCGCAGGAGCTGGTTGCAGAAACCGTGGAACGTATAGAGCCAGACATCTTTGGCAAGGGGACCAACAAGCTTATCCACGCGTTCGCGCATTTCCTTGGCCGCTTTGTTCGTAAATGTAATGGCAAGGATGCTGTAAGGAGGGACCCCTTTTTCCAAAAGATAGGCAATCCGTGTCGTCAGGGCCTTTGTCTTGCCGCTTCCGGCACCCGCCAAAATTAAAATAGGCCCAGCCACATGTTTGACGGCTTCAACCTGCTGAGTATTGAGCGATGATAATAAATCTTCCATTTTTTCCTCACAATTCGTCTAGAATTTGCTTTATTATTCTAACATGTCCGCTCTATTTTTGCTATAATAGAAGAATCCTTTTCCAGGAGTGTGAACATCATCTCATGAAACACGATGCGTTTGTCCCCGCCAGCGACCTTACAAAACTGTGGCGGGCCCTGATTGAATTCAATATGATTGAAGAAGGGGATAAGATTCTCATCGGCCTTTCCGGCGGCAAGGACAGTATGTTCCTTACAGCGGCCCTAGCCGAGATCCAAAAACACAGTCCCCGCCATTTTGACCTGTTGTGCTACACCATGGACGGCATGTTTGCCGAAGATTTTCCCAAAAAAGAACTGGAAGACTTCTGCCGCACCTACGGACTCACCCATTATTCGGAGCAGGTCAATGTCGAGGCCCTCTGGGGCCATCGGGGCAACACCCCGTGCTTTTCCTGTGCCTACTTCCGCCGGGCCGCGATGAACCGCAAAGCCCGCGAACTTGGCTGCAGCAAGATTGCCCTGGCCCATCACAATGATGACGCCGTGGAAACCTTGATGCTGAATCTCTTCCAGTCGGGGCAGAACAAGACCTTCCTGCCCGTGACCCATCTTTCCCGCAGCGGCATGACCGTCATCAGGCCCCTGCTTTTTTACCGGGAAGCGGAAATCATTGCCATCGGCAAAAAGATTTGCCTTCACCCTTTGGCCAATCCCTGCCCCTATGACGGCAAGACCCAGCGCCAGGATATGAAGGAACTGGCTCGGCGTCTTGAAAAAGAAATTCCCCATTTCTATGACCACATGGCCTCGGCCCTGCGTCATTCCGATAAAGAGGAACTTTGGCCGGAAAAACTACCCCAGAAAACGATGCTGGAGCGCTTCCGCGCCTTCTGGAAAAAGTCCTGATTTTTCATTGTCCAGTAAAGAAAGGAAGTCACACCATGGAAGAACTCTTTGACCGCGTTTTCCACCTCAAGGAAAACCACACTGATGCCCGGACCGAAATCATTGCCGGCATCACCACCTTCATGACAATGGCCTATATCCTCATTGTAAACCCCTCCATCCTCAGTGCTACAGGAATGGATAAGGGGGCGCTAGTGACAACGACCGCCCTTGCCTCTGCCTTGGGGACCCTCTTCATGGCCGTCTTTGCCAACTACCCCTTTGCCCTAGCTCCAGGCATGGGGCTTAATGCCTACTTTGCCTATACGGTCGTCCTGCAGATGGGGTATACGTGGCAGGTTGCCCTCGCTGCCGTCTTTGTTGAAGGCCTTGTCTTTATTCTTCTTTCCCTCACAAATATCCGTGAAGCCATTTTCAATGCCATCCCCCTCACACTGAAACGGGCCATTTCCGTTGGCATTGGTCTTTTCATCGCTTTCATTGGTCTGCTTAACGCCAAGATTGTCGTGGCCAATCCGGCAACCAAGGTTTCGCTCTATTCCTTTACGAAAGCGGTTGCTGACGGGACGTTCCACAGCGTGGGCATCACTGTCGTCATCGCCCTCATCGGGATTCTTTTTACAGGCTTTCTCATCATCAAGAACATCCGCGGCAACATTCTTTTTGGCATCCTGGGCACTTGGATCCTCGGGATGATTGCAGAAGCATCGGGCCTTTACATTCCCGATCCGAAATTGGGGACCTTCAGTGTCTTTCCCAACCTTTCCGCCGGTTTGGCCGCTTTCATTCCCTTAAATCCCCTGCCGGTTTGGGGCAAAATGGATTTCTCCTCGGTCTTTTCCCTCGACTTCTTTGCCGTGATCTTCGCCTTCCTCTTTGTTGACCTCTTCGATACACTGGGAACCCTCATCGGAGTTGCCTCCAAGAGCAACATGCTCGACGAAAAGGGCCGTCTGCCCCACATCAAAGGAGCCCTCATGGCCGACTCCGTCGCAACCTGCACGGGCGCCCTCATGGGAACAAGTACGGTCACGACCTTTGTTGAAAGTGCAGCCGGCGTTGCTGAAGGCGGACGCACGGGGCTTACGGCGGTAACCGTATCCGTGCTCTTTCTCCTTTCCCTGTTCCTGTCACCATTTTTCATGGCCATCCCGGCCTTTGCAACAGCACCGGCCCTCATCGTGGTTGGCTTTCTCATGTTCTCATCCGTCAACAAGATTGACATGGATGATCTTTCCGAAGCCATTCCAGCCTATATTGCCATCATTGCCATGCCGTTTTGCTACAGCATTTCAGAAGGCATTTCCTTTGGTGTCATTTCCTACACGATCCTCAATGTCCTGACGCGTCACACGGACAGGATCAGTGCCCTCATGTACATCCTCACCATACTATTTATCGGCAAATACATCATGCTTTGAACCTCATCAAAAAAGCCATCCGCATCGCGGGTGGCTTTTTTTCGTAGTTCCTATCTTACTGCGGGGATACTGGCCGCCTGTACCTAGGTCCCGCGGCTCAAAGATCCGATTGTCCTGAGTTTCCGTCTCATTCGAGCTGACAATCGGTATCGTCTTTAATTGCCGCCAGATCTATCCTGAACTGTATCGGTCTTATATTTCTTGCATCAACAGTTGCAGTTTTGATCAGGAATCCTTTACATTCAAAAAAAGGGGCTCCCTGCCCCTTGTAAAAACTGCCATAAGGAGTCTTTTCGCCCTAGCCCTTTCCCTTTTGCCATAAGAAAAGAAGCTGGCTGCAGCGGGTCCTACAGTCAGCTTTATTACGGCCCTCAGCCGTCAGTTTTGTTTTTTATCCTCACTGCCCTTACCCCAAACGGTCTGCATGATGGCCTTGTATTCCTTTCCAAGGTCCTGCTGGGCCAGATTCAGCACAAAAAGGAGCATATCCCCCACGGCATCTTCCCCATCACGGAGGATGACGCAGGATTCAGCCATAAGATTCTTGGCACCGTCAATATAGAACTTATACGGTTTATACTTGAGGTTGAGCTGATTGATAAGCCCTGTGACTTCCTTCTCGTTATCATCCCGCAGGGCCTCTGCCACGACAACGACACGGATCATGGCAAAGGGCGTATCATCAACAAAGATACCAAAAGGAAGAAGATTGCCATCCATGCGGAAATTACTCCGGAAAAGGACCAGATTGTTAGGTTCGCTCTTGGGTTCTTCAATGGTAAAGCCTTCTACTTTTTGGTCAGCAATGAATTTCTTGAAGCGTTCTGCTCTCTTATTCATGGGGTCACGTCCTTTTTTAGAATTTCCCTTATTATACTCCATAGGGAAGAAAAATGGAAAGTTCAGGGAGATTTTATCTAATTGATGGTCATTCTTTATAAAAACTTTTAATTTTCCTTCTATCCTACGAAGTATGGAAACCTTAAAGTTCCTTCACCAGTTCCGTTACACTGCGCCGTTTTTCATGAAGAGAGGAGGCTTTCACCCCATCTGCGGCATAGCCCAAGGGAAGGAGAAAAACAGGCATTTCATTATGGGACAGGCCAAAGGCGTCGGCGGTCTTAACGGGCGGAAAGTGAGCCACCCAGCAGCTTCCCAGTCCTTGTTCCCAAGCCTCCAGCATCAGATGGGTTCCAATGATTCCTGCATCAACCTGCCCGGAAAGGAACCCTTTTTCCAGTTCATTGACCCACTGCTCATCACGGCAGATCGTCACCATAAGAACGATCGGGGCATTAAAGGCGCAGGGCGTCAGTTCACGGATCTTGGCAATGGCATCCTTGCTTTTAAGCACATAAATGCGAAAAGGCTGATAATTATGGGCTGTCGGTGCCACACGCGCGGCTTCAAGGACCTTCTCCAGTTTTTCCGGTTCAACAGAGCGTTCACTGAATTTCCGTACAGAATAACGATTTTTGGCAAGCGTGAAAAAATCCATAAGATTGCTCCTTTTTCTTAGTAAGAAAGAATTTCCGGTTCTCCCTCCGTGATGAGCAGGGTATACTCCCACTGAGCCGAAGACTTCCCGTCTTCCGTGCGAACCGTCCAATTGTCGATTTCATCAATATAGAGCGCTGCCCGCCCTTCATTGATCATGGGTTCAATGGTAATGACCATGCCCGGCACAAGGAGCATGCCCGTTCCTTTTTTCCCGACGTGGGAAACAAAAGGATCTTCATGCATGGAAAGCCCCACACCATGACCGCCAAATTCGCGGACCACGGAATAGCCGTGTTTCCTGGCAAAGGACTGGATGGCCGCGCCAATGTCGCCCAGCGTGTTCTTCCAGCCAACAGCATTCTGCATGCCGCGGCGGAGACATTCCTTCGTGATGCCTACGAGATTCCGGCGATTGTTCGGCACGTTTCCGAGCATGAACATGCGGGAAGCATCCCCAACATATCCCTTGTAGATGGTCGTGGCATCGACATTGACGATATCACCGTTTTTAAGGACCACATCGGAGCTTGGGATGCCATGACAGATTACATCGTTCACAGAGGTGCAGACGCTTTTAGGAAAGCCCTCAAAATTAAGGCAGGCCGGAGTGGCATCGTGGCTGACCGTATATTCGTAGACAATGCGGTCAATTTCTTCCGTCGTCATACCCACGTGGATTGCCTTTTCCACGGCATCCAGGACTTCCGAGTTGAGCCGTCCCGCTTCGCGGATGCCGGCAATCTGTTCCGGTGTCTTGATCATCTCCATGCGGGGGACTTCCACGCCTTGCGCCGCAAGTTCAAAGAGTTTCATCTTGACTTCTTCTCGTTCCAAATTCCTAGCTCCCTTCTATTTTCATTCTTGAAAAAATACGATATAATAGGCTTTCAATGCATAGATATCCCTGAAAGCGTAACTATTATACCATATCCATGCAATACCCTGATGCTGGCATAGAAAGGATATGATCAAATGGACCTTTTCCTTAACCTTATCCGTGGTTTTTCCATGGCCCTTGCAGACAGTGTCCCCGGTGTTTCCGGAGGAACCATTGCTTTTGTCCTGGGATTTTATGATGAATTCATCGGTTCCCTTTATGTCCTGACCCATGGGACACGGGAACTGAAACAACATGCCCTGGTTTTCTTGGGGAAATTAGGAATTGGCTGGGCTCTTGGCATGGGATCATCCGTCATGGTTTTGGGAAGTCTTTTTACAACCAGGATCTATGAACTCAGTTCCCTCTTCCTGGGCCTCTCGCTCTTTTCCCTCCCCCTGATCCTCAAAGAGGAAAAGCAGGCGCTTTCCCAGAAAAACCGGCTGCCTTTCTTTCTTTTGGGTCTCTTTGTGGTCTTTGTGATTACCTGGTTCAATCCTGCCGGCGGAAAAGGCGTACAGGTAGACGTTGCCCAGCTCACCCCTACGCTAGGCCTTTATATCTTCGTCTGTGCCATGATTGCCATCTGTGCCATGGTCCTGCCAGGGATTTCGGGCTCCACCATGCTCCTCATCTTTGGGCTGTACGTTCCCATCATCGGAGCCATTCGTGAATTCCTTCATATGAACCTTTCCTACCTTCCCGTCCTTATCATTTTTGGCTGCGGCGTCCTTACAGGGATTGTCGGCATCATCCGTATTGTGAAAAACGCACTGGAAATGCATCGAGCCGCCATGGTTTACTTTATCTTGGGACTCATGGTCGGTTCCCTCTACACCATCGTTACGGGCCCCACCACCCTTAAGATTCCCCAGCCAGCCATGACTTTTGAAACTTTCAGTCCCCTATGTTTTCTCCTGGGAGGCATTTTCCTTTACGCCCTTGACAAGCTCAGAAAATTCTCGGAAAAGAAATTGCATCCAGAAGGGTAATCCTTTGTGCACTGCTTCGGCAGTGCTTTTTTTTTACTTCAAAAGTTTCTTTGTTACGGGAAAACTCCTTGCATATTATGTTAGTCTGTGCTAACATTGTGACGTTAAAAGAAACTCTTCCTAAAAATCTCAAAGGAGGCCATCATGCCCTTAGCGTTTGCAAAATCAGGCGACGTCCTAACGGTCATCCGGATTGGCGGTTCCCCCAAGGTCAGGAGCCACCTGGAAAATCTTGGAATCACCCTAGGCGCCCCCATTACGGTTGTCCAGAACACCCCCTCAGGAATCATTGTGAACATCCGCGATTCCCGTGTCGCCATCAGTATGGAGATGGCCAATAAAATATTTGTGCAGTAAAGGAGAACTTGCGATGCTTACCTTAAAAGATGCTGAAACCGGTCATAACTACGAAGTCATCAAGATCCACGGCAGCGGCGCCATGAAGCGCCACATCATGGATATGGGCCTGACCAAAGGAACGGCCCTGCATATCCGCCGTGTCGCGCCTTTAGGGGATCCGGTTGAAATGACCGTTCGGGGTTATGAACTGTCCCTGCGCAAAGGCGATGCCGAAATCGTTGAAATCAAAGAAGTGTAATCAATTTCCCAATCGATTAGTCTATTGCAACTTTTTGAAAGGAAGGTTTTATTATGCAATATAAGATTGCTCTTGCAGGGAACCCGAATACGGGCAAAACGACCCTGTTCAATGCCCTCACTGGATCCAATCAGTTCGTTGGCAACTGGCCTGGCGTTACAGTTGAAAAAAAGGAAGGGACCCTGATTGGTCATCCCGAGATCCTCATCCAGGACCTGCCTGGGATCTATTCCCTTTCCCCTTACACCTTGGAAGAAGTCGTTTCCCGCACCTACCTCGTAAAGGAACGGCCTGATGCCATCTTGAATATCGTTGATGGCAGCAACCTTGAACGCAACCTCTACCTGACGACACAGCTCATGGAACTGGGGATTCCCGTCCTCATGGCCGTCAATATGATGGACGTCACGCGGGCTAACGGAGATATCCTCTATACGGAAGTCCTTGCTAAATCCATTGGCTGCCCGGTTGTGGAAATTTCCGCTCGGACAGGCGAAGGCATCAAGACCCTCGTCCAAAAAGCTGCGCAAATGGTTCAGGCCAAGGTTCCAGCTGAGCCAATCCATACCTTTGCCGGTCCGGTTGAACACGCCCTGGCCCACATCGAAGAAGCCACGCAGGGCGCCCTTCCCCAATCCCAGAGCCGCTGGTACTCCATCAAGCTCTTTGAACGGGATGCCAATGTGCTCGATGCCCTAAAGCTTTCTCCGGAGCTCATTTCCCACATTGAGGATGATATCATCTCCGTCGAAAAGGAAATGGATGATGACGCGGAAAGCATCATTACCAACGAACGCTACAACTATGTTTCAAAAGTCATCGAAAAATGCTTCGTCAAAAAAGACAAGCATCGTCTGACTGTTTCTGATAAAATCGACCGCATTGTCACAAACCGTTTCCTGGCACTCCCCATTTTTGCCGTCATCATGTTCCTTGTCTACTATATCAGTGTCACGACCATCGGAACAGAAGCAACGGACTGGGTCAATGATACCTTTTTTGGAGAATGGGTCATTCCCGGTGCCCACGAGCTCATGGCTTCCTGGGGAGTGGCGGAATGGCTGGAAGGCCTCGTCGTTGATGGGATCATCTCCGGCGTCGGTGCCGTCCTTGGCTTCGTGCCGCAGATGGTGGTCTTCTTTATCTTCCTGGCATTCCTCGAAGCCTGCGGGTATATGGCCCGGATCGCCTTCATCCTGGACCGCGCCTTCCGTAAATTTGGGCTGTCCGGAAAATCTTTCATTCCTATGCTGATTGGTTCCGGCTGCGGAGTTCCTGCCATCATGGCCTCCCGGACCATTGAAAATGCGCCTGACCGCCGCATGACCATCATGACAACGACCATGATTCCTTGCTCTGCCAAAATGCCGATCATCGCCCTTGTCGCAGGGGCCTATTTCGGCGGTGAATGGTGGGTCGCTCCCTCAGCTTATTTTGTCGGGATTGCAGCCATCATCATTTCTGGGATCATCCTCAAAAAGACCAAGCTGTTTGCCGGAGATCCCGCGCCTTTCATCATGGAACTGCCAGCTTACCACATGCCGACCCTTTCCAACATTGCCCGCAGTGTTTGGGAACGAGCTTCCAGTTTCATTAAGAAGGCCGGCACGGTCATCCTCCTTTCCACCATCCTCGTATGGTTCCTTTCCGGATTCGGCTATGTTGATGGTGAGATTGCCATGGTCGAAGACCTGAACGACGGGTTCCTTTCCTACATCGGTGAAAAAGTCGCCTGGATCTTTGCCCCCCTCGGCTGGGGTGATTGGAAAGCCGCTGTCGCCGCCTTTACGGGCCTTATTGCCAAGGAAAACCTCGTAGGAACCTTCGGTATCCTCTACGGTCTTGCAGAAGCCGCCGAGGACGGTGAAGAATTCTGGGGTACCTTTGCCAAGGACTTCAGTACCCTCAGTGCCTATTCCTTCCTCATCTTCAACCTTCTGTGCGCGCCCTGCGTTGCTGCCATGGGAGCCATCCGCCGCGAAATGAACAACGGCAAATGGACGCTCTTTGCCATCGGTTATCAATGTGGTTTTGCCTATGCCGTTTCCTTGATTTTCTATCAGTTTGGCATGTTCCTTACGACAGGGGTCTTTACCATCGGTACAGCCTTTGCCGCTGTGATCTTTGCCATTCTCCTTTATCTCCTGCTGCGTCCCGCAAAAAAATATGAGGGTGCAGTTGAAGTCAATTTGGAGTATAATAAGTAAAGCAATCCGATAGGAATTGCAATGTAGAGCAAAGGAGTTGATCCTTATGGGAACGCTCATTGTAGGACTTGTTATCCTCTTGTTCGTCCTTGTTTCGGTGTACACCATCGTGCATGACCATAAAAGTGGGATTGGAACGTGTGGCGGCAACTGCGCCTCCTGTGGCGGCTGTGCCTTCCATTCGGCTCCTGAAAAGAAATAACCTGCATGTTGGGTACAAAAAGGGTGCTGCGTAAGCAGCCCCCTTTTTTTTTGCGTTTTTCTCCCCCATCCCGGTCCTGCAATAGGGAAAAACGAGACATTATTCTCCGTCCCTTTTTCCCGCGACCTTTATTCGATCAAATGCGCATTTGATTATATTAACCTCTCTTTTCTATTAATTTGTACCAAAAATTACAATAAGCACCACGGAATTTCCTATTTTCAGGGAAATTCCCATTTCATTGGTATTCGGGGTCCAAACAAGATAGAATAGACAGAGAAGCCCGTTGCAGTCCCTTTTTATGGATATATCTTTGAACGGTCAGGGCCTTTCCCTAAAAGAAAGTTTTTTTCAGATAACTCCATAAACTTCTTGACATGTGTAATCATTCGGGTTACAATTAACTCATCAAGGATTGTTATTAAGTGATAGGAATTATTCTATCACCGAGAAGAAGGATTTTCTGTACAGAGGAGGTCGGAAACAGATGTTATTTACCACTACCAATGACCATGAAGAATTACGCGCTGCAATACGCGGATTCGCTGAAACGAAAGTCAAGCCGATTGCATTCTCCCTCGATAAGGAAAGCAAGTTCCCCACTGAAATCGTCAAGGAAATGGGCGAAAATGGCTGGATGGGACTTCCCTATCCGAAAGAATACGGCGGGGCCGGCATGGATTACATTGCCTATGCCATTGCCGTAGAGGAACTGGCCCGTGTTGACGGCGGTGTTGGCGTTATCCTTTCGGCTCACGTATCCCTGGGTTCCTATCCTATCTTTGCCTTTGGGACAGAAGAACAAAAGCAAAAATACCTCGTTCCCCTTGCCAAAGGTGAGAAGATCGGTGCCTTTGGCCTTACAGAACCCAATGCCGGTTCTGACGCAGGCGGCACAGAAACAACGGCTGTCTTTGATGGCAAGAACTGGATTCTCAACGGCAACAAGATTTTCATTACCAACGGCGGCGAAGCTGATACGTACGTTGTCTTTGCTGTCACCGATCCCGACGCAGGTACGCGCGGCATCAGTGCCTTTATCCTCGAAAAAGGCATGCCCGGTTTTACCTTCGGCGATCATTACGACAAACTGGGGATCCGTTCCTCCGCTACGGCTGAACTGATCTTCAACAACGTCAAGGTTCCTCAGGAAAACCTCCTGGGCAGACTGGGCCAAGGCTTCAAGATTGCCATGGCAACCCTTGACGGCGGCCGTATCGGGATTGCTGCCCAGGCTCTGGGGATTGCCCAAGGCGCGTACGAAGCAGCCCTAAACTATTCCAAGGAAAGAATCCAATTTGGTGCGCCGATCTGCCAGAACCAAGGTGTTTCCTTCAAGCTGGCTGATATGGCAACAAGACTGAGAGCTGCCCGTTTCCTCGTTTACAGTGCGGCTGAAATGAAGACGGAACATATGGATTATGGCATGCAGTCCGCCATGGCAAAGCTCTATGCTTCTGACCTTGCTGTTGAAATCACAAACGATGCCCTTCAGATCTTTGGCGGTACGGGCTACCTCAAGGGGATGGATATCGAACGGATGTACCGCGACGCGAAGATCACTACGATTTACGAAGGCACCAACGAGATCCAGCGTGTCGTTATTGCAGCCCATATTACGGACCGTCTGTCCAACGCCAAACATGGCGGCGGTGGGTCCCGCAAGGAAAAGGCCATTACAGGCTCCCGCAAGAAGATGATCTTCAAAGATGGCTCTCCGGAAGAACAAGTGGCTTCCCTTGTTGAAGCCCTGAAAGGGGATGGCTATGACTTCACGGTCGGCATCCCGATGGATACGCCGATTGTTGACGCTGAACGCGTTGTCAGTGCCGGTAAGGGCATTGGAGAAAAAGAAAACATGAAACTCATTGAGGAACTGGCTCACGCTGCTGGCGCGGCAGTTGGCTCCTCCCGCCCGGTTGCTGAAACCCTGCAGTATGTTCCTATTGAACGCTATGTCGGCATGAGCGGACAGAAATTCAAGGGCAACCTCTACATCGCCTGCGGGATTTCCGGCGCCATCCAGCACCTCAAGGGCATCAAGGATGCAACCACCATTGTGGCCATCAACACCAATGCCGGTGCTCCGATCTTCAAAAACTGCGACTACGGGATCGTCGGTGATGTCAAAGTCATCCTGCCGCTCTTAGCCAAAGCCTTCGGAACGGGCGAAAAGAAACCGGCTCCTCCCATGGTGAAAATGAAGAGACCGCTCATCAAGAAGGAACTGCCTCCTGGACTGTTTGTCTGCAACGGCTGCGGATATGAATACGATCCGGATAAGGGCGATCCTGCTGGTGAAATCAAACCAGGAACGAAGTTTGAGAACCTGCCGGAAGATTGGACCTGCCCTGAATGCGGCGAAGAAAAAGCCCACTTCGTACAGGAATCCTAACTGGTTCAATCCACTCTGATAGCGAGATTCAAGGGGGAGAAGGGCCCTTCTCCCCACACCAAAGAAGGAGATAACAATATGGAATGCGTAAGAAAATTAACGAAAGATTTGTACTGGGTTGGCGCTGACGATCGCCGCTTGGAACTTTTTGAAAATATTCATCCCATTCCTCGGGGCGTATCCTACAATGCCTACGTCCTTTTGGACGAAAAAACGGTTCTTTTCGATACAGCTGACTGGTCTGTCTGCCGTCAGTTCCTGGAAAATGTCGAAGCCGTCCTTGCTGGCCGTCCCTTGGATTACCTGATTGTCAACCATGTGGAACCGGACCACGCGGCAAGCCTTCAGGAAGTCCTCATCCGTCACCCTGAGACCAAGGTCATCAGTAATGAGAAAGCCTTTGATCTCATGCGTCAATTCGGGTTCAGCGTGGATGACCGCGCCGAAGTGGTTGCCGAAGGCGATACCCGCAAATTCGGAAAGCACACCATTGCCTTTGTCGCCGCGCCGATGGTCCACTGGCCGGAAGCCATGGTCTCCTTTGATACGACCACTGGCACCCTCTTCTCGGCCGATGCCTTTGGTACCTTTGGTGCCTTGGGCGGCCGCATCTTCGCGGATGAAGTGAATTTTGAACGGGATTGGCTTGATGATGCCCGCCGCTACTATACCAACATCGTTGGTAAATACGGTGCTCATGTCATGGACCTCCTGAAAAAGGCTTCCGCCCTCGAGATCAAGATGATCTGCCCTCTCCATGGACCTGTCTGGAGAAAGAACATTCCTTGGTTCCTTGATAAGTATGTCCATTGGGCCTCTTATGAACCAGAAGAAAAAGGAGTGCTCCTCGTTTATGCCTCCATGTACGGCAACACGGAAAGTGCCGCGTCGGTCTTTGCCGCCCGCCTTGCAGAAAAAGGCATGTCCAACATCCATATGTACGACGTCTCCAAGACTGATACGAGCTATCTCATTTCCGATGCGTTCAAGTACAGCCACATCGTCCTGGCTTCTGTGACGTACAACCTCAACATCTATCCGAAGATGATGACCTTCCTGGATCATATGAGAATGCTCAATGTCCAGAACCGCTATGTCGGCATCATCGAAAATGGGTCCTGGGCCTGCACAGTTGGTACCTTGATGCATGATTACCTGGAAGACGAAATGAAGGGAATGACGATCCTTCAAGACAGCGTCACCATCAACTCCAGCATGACCAAGGGCCAGAACCGCTCCATGGACGACATGGTCGATGCCCTTCTGGATTCCATGAAGGAAGAAAAGAAATAACTCTCACGTAAGAACGCTCCGCCCATCACGGGCGCATCCTCCTATGATGGGCGGGCCGACCTCCTATCTTTTGCATCTTTGATGCATGCATCCGTTACCCTCTCTCTCATAGTGCCGTTAAAAGGACCCGACTAGGCATGTTCCCAGTCGGGTCCTTCGTCTTTGGGTGCTGCCTCCTTCGAGTCTCTTCGTTCATTCCGCTTTTTTATAAAATAGCACCAGTGCCTTTAGCGGTCCTCCCAAAAAGCCGAACAATGACCATCTGGACACTTTCCCTGCCAGATGGTCATTGTTCCATTTACCGTGCCTTAGGTGCGTTCATAGGCCGCTTTATAAATTGTGTACATATCTTTTTCATGAAGCACTTTTGCCGATCCCAGGGCATCCTTTGCGGTATGGCTGCACATGCGTGCCAGTGTGCGAAGATCCTCATCTGAAAGGATAAGGCCCAGCTCCTTAAGGGAAATCGGCATGGAAAGGGAAGCAAAGAAGGCCTCCAGGGCCTCAATGCCCTTGAGGGCAATGGCTTCATCACTTCCGATTTCCGGCACATTCATGACATGAAGGGCAAAACGACAGAAGCGGGGAAGGCAGTCCTTATAGACATACCGGGCCCAGCTTCCCCATAGGGCCGTTAGACCTGCCCCGTGGGCAACATCATAAAGACCGCTCACTTCATGTTCCAGGCGATGGGTAGCAAAATCCCTGGCACAATGACCAAGGCCTGTCAGGTCATTATGAGAAAGACTGCCCGCCCACATGATTTCAGCCCGTGCATCATAATCATCAGGGTGATCCCGCAGGATGAGGCTCTGAGCCATAACGGTCCGCAGCAGGCCTTCTGCGAGGGCATCAGTAAGTTCCATACTGGGGCCTTGGACAAAATAGCGTTCCAGCGTATGCATGATGATATCACAGCAGCCGCAGGCCGTCTGGTAAGCCGGCAGGGTCATGGTAAGTTCCGGGTTCATGACAGCAAAAACCGGGCGGGCCAGATCGCTGTTATAGCCCCTTTTTTCATGGGTCCTGTCGTTTGTAATGACCGATGAATTGGAAAGTTCACTTCCCGAAGCAGCAAGGGTAAGGACCACACCGACAGGAAGGGCTTTTTGGGCCTGGGCCTTTCCCGCATAGAAGTCCCACACATCGCCTTCATAGCAAAGTGCGTAGGAAATGGCCTTTGCCGCATCGATTACGCTGCCGCCGCCTACGGCAAGAATCAGGTCAATGCCCTCTTCCCTGGCTTTTTGGGTGCCCATCCGGACAAAGGACAAACGGGGATTGGGGGTAACACCGCCTAAGGCAGCATAAGCGATGCCCGCCTGTTCAAGGGAGTCCGTGACGCGGAAAAGAAGCCCGCTTTTTTGGGCACTTTTCCCTCCATAAAGAATAAGAACCTTTTGGGCGCCCCGTTCTTTTACAAGGACACCGGTTTCTCTTTCCCTTCCCTTCCCAAAGACAACCTTAGTCGGGGAATAATAGGTGAAATCACAAATCATAATAAGCCCCCTCCTTTCCTGCTTTTCAAAAAAAGCCTGCATTTCTGCAGGCGTCATTGGTTTTTAGCATCCCATTATCAATCACGGCCAAAAAGGTCACGTGTATAGACCTTGTGGGCAGCATCTTTAAGTGCGCTGTCCATACGATTTGCAACAATGACCTGACTTGTTTCCTTAAAGTAGGGCAAGTCACGGGTTACACGGCCGCCCCCAAATAAACTGCCTTCTTCAAGGGTTGGCTCGTAGATGAGAAGCTGTGCCCCTTCCTTTTTGAGTAAGTCCATGATTGTCTGGATGGCACTTTGCCGAAAATTATCACTGCCGGATTTCATGATGAGGCGATAGATACCGATGACAGGACGGGCAGCATCGCTATTTGCAGCCGATCGGGCCGTTTCCAAGACTTGCTGCGCAATGAACGCTTTGCGAATCTCGTTGGAACGGATGACCGCATCCATCAGGGCTTCTGGGACGCCGCCATAATCCGCCTTAAGTTCTTTCGTGTCCTTGGGCAGGCAATACCCGCCATATCCAAAGGAGGGATTATTGTAATGCCCGCCAATCCGCGGATCAAGGCAGACGCCATCGATGATGGATTTTGTATCCATGCCCTTTACACAGGCATAGGTATCAAGTTCATTGAAATAGGCCACACGCAGGGCAAGGTAGGTATTGGCAAAAAGTTTGACCGCTTCCGCCTCTGAAGAATCCATTATCTTGATAGGAACGTCTTCTTTTTCCGCACCCTCTTTAAGAAGCTGTGCAAACAGCTGGGCCTCGGTTTCCATGTCCGGCCCTTGGGAGCCAATCCCCACGATGATGCGGGAAGGGTAAAGGTTATCATAAAGGGCCCTTCCCTCCCTCAGGAATTCAGGACTGAAAAGCAGGTGCAGCTTCTGATAACGCTGAGCAGCCGCTTTTGTATACCCTACAGGAATCGTGGATTTGATGACAACCAGAGCCTCTGGATGAACCTGTTCAATCAGGGTCAGGACTTCGTCTACATGGGATGTATCAAACTGATGATGAGTCTCATCATAGTCTGTTGGGACCGCGACAATCACAACATCAGCCTGTTCATAGGCCTGCCGCGCATCCAGTGTTGCCTGAAGCTGGAGCGGCCGATCTTTCAAGTAATGTTCCAGTTCCCGATCTGAAATCGGGGAGTGGCCCTGTGCCAACTCTTCTACACGCCGTGGATCCACATCAACTGCATAAACCTTGTGATGCTGGGATAACAGGACCGCAAGGGATAGTCCAACATAGCCCAGACCTGCCACAGCAAGGACAAGATCCCGTTTTTCTTTTTCCATTCTTTCACCTTCGAATCAGCTACAGACCTTTGACGATGTTCTTCAAATAGGAAGCAAATTCGTCTTTTAGGTCATCCCGACGCAGGGCATATTCCACCATGGCCTGGAGATAACCTTGTTTATTGCCCACATCGTAGCGACGGCCGGAAAAACGGTAAGCATAAAGGGGCTCACGATGGCTCATGACCCGAAGGGCATCAGTCAGCTGGATTTCGCCGCCCTTTCCTGGCTTTGTTTCAGAAAGGACATCAAATACATCCGGCGTAATCACATACCGACCTAAAATCGCCATACGGCTTGGTGCGTCCTTGACAGCCGGTTTTTCCACCATATCCTCGACTTTCATGAGGACATCTACACCATCGACTTCCTTGCCCTTTACAATGCCATAACTGGAGACATCTTCGCGGGGCACGGTCTGACAGCCCAGGATTGTTGCTCCTGTCGCCTCGTATTGGTCCATGAGCTGACGCAGGGCCGGCTTTCCCTCCGTATAGACAATATCATCCCCTAAAATGACGGCAAAAGGTTCACCGTCAACAAAGTCCTTGGCACAGTAAATGGCATCTCCCAGGCCGCGCATGTGCTTTTGACGGATATAATGGATATCAATGCTTGAGATATCACGGATTTGCCGCAGTTGTTCCAATTTTCCTGCTTGATAGAGATGATTTTCCAATTCGGGAGATGAATCAAAATGGTCCTCAATGGCTCGCTTTGCATGGCCGCTGATGATAAGGATCTGTTCAATCCCGCTTGCACGGATTTCCTCTACAATGTATTGGATGGTCGGAATATCAACAACGGGAAGCATTTCCTTGGGCATCGCTTTTGTAGCTGGCAGGAAACGGGTTCCGAAACCAGCAGCCGGAATTACGGCTTTACGCACTTTTTGCATGAGTGTTCCTCCTAAACAAAGAGGGCCTCCTCATCAGTAGGCCCCTTTATGATGTAATACAACACTGAATGTTTTCCAAAGCAGGGACAGGTCAAGCCAAATCGACCAATTGCGGACATACCAGGAATCCATTTGGACCCGCTCCTCATAGGTCGTATCACTGCGTCCGTTCACCTGCCACATCCCCGTAATGCCGGGACGAACCATATAAAAGTCAGAGATATAGCTGCCATATTTAGGGATTTCAGCCCGAACAATGGGGCGCGGCCCAACAAGACTCATTTCTCCTTTAAGGACGTTAAAGAGCTGGGGCAGTTCATCAAGGCTCGTCCGGCGCAGGATGTGCCCAATCCGCGTAATGCGGGGATCATCCTTAAGCTTGAAGTCCCGTTCCCATTCTTCCCGGGCCTCCGGATGGGAAGCCAAGTACTCCTTTAATTTCACATCGGCATCAACGCACATGGTACGGAATTTATAGCAAGGGAATTCCTTACCGCCCTGTCCGATCCGCCTGTGGGCAAAAAGAATGGGGCCTGGTGAATCAAGCCGTACCAAAAGAGCCAAGAGAAGCAGGATTGGACTGATCACAAGGATGCCAATGAGGGTCAGGACCATGTCAAAAAGGTATTTCAGAATCTTATTGTAACTTCTAGCCAAATTGTTTCGCAGGCCCATGACAAGCAGCCGCTCATTAAAGAGACTTTCCACAGTGACCCCATTGACGGGAAGCCCAATGAGATCAGGGATGAAGGAGAGATTCCTGACAAGGGGCTGGATGCGGTAAATCAGGCTGTCAAGCTTCTTTGGAGAAAGCCCGGGAGCGGCAATGAAAACATCATTGACCTGCGTTTTTGTCAAGATCGGCTCAATCTCGTCCAAGGTTCCCAGATAGGGAAGATTGCCAACATTTTCCTTTCGCTCCCCAGCGTCATCGACATAGCCAATGACATGATAATTCAGCCCGACGTCGTCCTTGATGCCGCGCAGGAGCAGCTGTGCCGTCTTGCCGGCCCCAACAAGAAGGACTGGATAGCGCCCAATACCGGCCCAGTCAAGGATTTTTGTCATAACAAGGCGCGAAAGGCTGAGGAAAAGGAAGGAAAAGATTCCCAAGAAAGCAATGAAGAGCCGGCTCGTGGAATTGCCAATGTGGGTCAAGTAGACCAAGAGGATAATGAGGCAAATGGCATAGGCACAGCCGTAAAAAATACGCTCCAGCAGGCGCCAGATTCCCATCGGTTTCTGATAGACCCGCCCGGCCCGTAAAAATAAAATAAAAAAGAGGGGGAATACAATCCACTTATTGAGCCAAGCAATGTGCAGCACGGAACTGCCCATTAGACCATTGCGGGCACTGACGGCCAGATGTTCCGCCAAAAGGATAAAGATCCAGTCGCTCAGCATATAGAACGTGGGCAAGAAATAACTCAAATGATGCTCAATGAAGCGTTTATGGGTCCCCCGGGATCCCTCCTGCTTAGACTCAGGACGCACAAGCACACACTCCCATCATAGAACCGGAAAACCGGGTATTTTACATATCTTATATTATATCGAAAAAAACAGGCGGTTACAATATCCGCCTGCGCTCCTCATTAAGACTGCGTTCTTACGCCTCCCCCAATTTGAGCGAAGGATTGGCATTAAGATCAAGGGTGGCAAAGTCGTGAGCAAGATACTGATAATATCCCCGTACAGCAATCATGACAGCATTATCCGTACAGAGGATGGGCGTTGGATGGACAAGTTCCGCCCCCACGGAATCAGCGCCTTGGGCAAGGGCTTCCTGCAGATGGCGGTTAGCGGACACCCCGCCGGCCAGGACAACTTTCTTAAGTCCTGTCGCAATAAGAGCTTCCTTGCATTTGGTTACAAGAACGTCCACAATGGCTTCCTGGAAAGAAGCAGCCACGTCTTCCCGCTTGACCTCAAGACCGCGCTGTGCTTGTGCATGAAGATAGTTGATGACGGCAGATTTCAGGCCGCTGAAGCTAAAGTCATAGCTGTTGGGCAGAAGCGGACGCGGAAAATCAATGGCCTCCGCCTTGCCGGAAAGGGCGAGTTTTTCGATTTCCGGACCGCCAGGATAAGGCAGGCCCATAAAGCGGGCAATCTTATCAAAGGCTTCACCGGCTGCGTCATCACGGGTCTGACCTAAAAGGCGGAACGTGTTATAGTCTTCCACAACAAGCAGGGAGGTATGACCGCCAGACACAACCAAGGCCAAAAAAGGCGGTTTTAGATCCGGATCGGAAAGAAAATTGGCAAAAACATGCCCTTCCAAGTGATTGACTCCAATCAAGGGTTTTCCTGTTCCAAGCGCAAGCCCTTTTGCTGCACTGAGGCCGACAAGCAGGGCCCCTACAAGGCCCGGTCCGTAGGTGACAGCAATGGCGTCAATCTCCGTTAACCCAAGATGGGCCTTCTTGAGCGCCTCGTCAATGACGGGCATGACATGTTCGATATGTTTCCGGGACGCAATTTCCGGAACGACACCGCCAAATTTACGGTGTACCAAGATTTGTGTCGATACAACACTGGAGAGCACTTCCCGCCCGTTCCGGACGACGGATGCTGCGGTTTCATCACAACTGCTTTCAATGCCTAGGATGGTAAGATCTTTTTCCATCATGTTCCTTTCTTACATATCAGTAAGGAGAAGGCGCATGAGCACGGCGTCTTCCCCACTGTCTGCATAATAATGGGGCCGTTTTCCGCAGGAAAAAAAGCCCAAATGTTCATAGGTTTTACGGGCCGGCAGGTTGTGTTCCCTCACTTCAAGGGTCACTTCCTCCGCACCAAGATCCCGTGCCTTTTCAATCAGGGAAGCCACCAAAAAGAGCCCTTTTTTCTCACCCCGTCGGCCTGGATCGACAGCAAGACGCATAATCTGTGCTTCGCCGGCAACAAGCCAAAAACCGCCGTAAGCAATAGGCGTGCCGTCTTCAAACACGCCATAGTAATGGGCAAGCCGCCCTGTCAGTTCTTCCAAAAAGGTTTCCCTTTTCCACGCTAAGGAAAAGGCCCCTTCATCCATGGGAAGGACCCAGGAAAGATCCCCTTCCGTCAGCTCTCTTACTTCGATGGATGCCGCTTTTCCCATAGTTCCTCCGCCTCAGAGCGCCGGATGTAAAAAGGCTCCATTCCAAAATAATCGTAAAGGTCCCCCGGTTCATAGTTTTCCTGGGCAAGGATTGCAACAGAACTGGCTCTGGGCATGCGGGCACTTTCCGGTGCCATAGCAACCAGGAACCCCTCTTTTTTGGGGATGCGATGACATTCTCCCAAAAGGATCACAGGCCGGTCCTTTTGTTCCATAAGGGGAATGATTTCCTTCTGGGAAAGGATAGAAACCGGTTCCACTTCTTCCAGGCGTCCCTGGTCCCAAAGATATTGCCCTACATAAAGGTTTCCTTTCTGGGCATCAAGGACGGGGACAAGGAGTACTCCTGCCACAGGCAGGTTATAGCTGATGGCTTCCAAAGTGTCGACGGCACGCAGCGGAATCTTTAGGCTGTAAGCCAGGGCTTCCGCCGTCGCCATACCGATACGCAGTCCTGTAAAGGAGCCGGGACCGCGGCTTACGGCAATCAGTTCCAGCTCGCTTTTTTGAATATGGGTCCGTTCCAATAGGACCTCCAGTTGGGGCACGAGTCCTTCAGAATGGGTCATTCCAACATTGATATCCACTTCTCCCAGGATCTTTTCCCCATCACAAAGAGCAACGGAGGAGACCCGGGTCGATGTATCGATTCCAAGGGTCAGCACAATTCTTCCACCTTTCGTACAAGCGCTTCATAATGGGCACCATGGGGCACCAGTTCGGCCACTCGCCCAGCCCCCTCCTGACGGAGGGTAATGGACAAATGGTCTTCCGGCATCTCACAAGGGAAAAGTTCTGCCCATTCAATGAAGGTCACACCGGGAGCACCGACATATTCATAAAACCCGATATCATCCAATTCTTCACTGGAAGTCAGACGATAGAGGTCAAAATGCTGGAGAGTCAGCTTCTTCCCCCGATAGACATTCATGAGAGAAAACGTGGGACTTGATACGTCCCGTCTGTCCACGCCCAGTGTTTCTGCAATTTCCGTAACAAGGGTCGTCTTGCCGGCACCGAGGTCCCCGTCAAGAAGGACCACATCACCGTCACCAAGGACGGTTCCCAGGGCACGGCCCAATTTTTTTGTTTCGTTAAGCGTGGGACACGCGATGATCATGGCTTCCACCTTCCTTTACGGCGTCTATTATACCACACTTCCCCCTGACCTTTGCCAAAGTCTCCCAGAAAAGGAAGGGACTTCACAAGAAAACAAAAGGAGTGCTGCTTGATGGCAGCACTCCCTGGACGGGCAGTCAATCATCAATATGTGGACCGGCAGAGGCAATATCATCCGTGACCTTGCCTTCAAAGAGTTTCTTAAAGTTATCAATGAAGAGGCCGGCCAGTTTCTTTGCCATCTGATCGTAGGCATTCTTATCCGTCCACGTATTCCGCGGATTGAGGATCGTGCTCGGCACGTTGGGACAGGACTTAGGAATGGCAATGTCAAACATGGGCATGGTCGTCCAACCTTCTTCCCCCAGTTCATCATCAAGGGCTGCATGGATCATGGCCCGCGTATAGGCAAGCTTCATCCGCTTGCCAACGCCGTAAGGACCGCCGCTCCACCCCGTATTGACCAAGTACACATTGGTTTCGTGACGAGCAATCCGTTCACCCAAGAGTTTTGCATAGACAAGGGGCTGCAGGGGCAGAAAAGGTGCGCCAAAGGCAGTGGAGAACGTTGCCTGCGGTTCCGTAATGCCCCGTTCCGTCCCAGCGACCTTGCTCGTATACCCCGTCAGATAATGGTACATGGCCTGTTCCTTCGTAAGCTTTGAAATCGGAGGCAGAACGCCGAAAGCATCGGCCGTGAGGAGAATGATGTTCTTGGGATGGCCGGCACGGCTTGGAATCTTAGCATTGGGGATATAATTCAAAGGATAAGCCACGCGGGTATTTTCCGTGATGGTATTATCACTGAAATCAGGCGCTCCCGTCTTAGGGTCGACAACAACATTTTCCATGACGGCGCCAAAACGGACCGCGCGATAGATTTCAGGCTGACTGTCTTCGGTCAGGTCAATGCACTTGGCATAGCAGCCGCCTTCAACGTTGAAGACGCCGTTATCCCCCCAGCCATGTTCATCATCACCGATAAGAGCACGATGGGGATCTGCGGAAAGGGTCGTCTTCCCCGTACCGGAAAGCCCAAAGAAAAGGGCCACATCACCCTTGCTGCCTTCATTACAGGAGCAGTGCATGGAAAGAACATCCTGCTGGGGCAGGAGGAAGTTCATGACGGAGAAAATGGATTTTTTGAGTTCCCCAGCATAAAGACCACCGCCAATGAGGACAACTTTCTTGTCAAAGTTCAAAATGATGAAGGTTTCAGAGTTCGTTCCGTCAACAGCAGGATCTGCCATGACATCGGGCAGGGAAATGACCGTAAAGTCTTCCGGCACCGTACTTGGCTCATCCGTCTTGATGAATAACTGGCTGATGAAGACCGTCTGCCAGGCCATTTCATTAATGAACTTGACGCGGATCTGATAACTGGGATCGGCTCCGGCCTTGACGTTCTTTACATAGACACGATGAGTCTTGATGAACTTTTCACACTTGGCATAAAGCCGGTTGAAGGTCTCTTCCGTGCAGGCTTGGTTATTGTTCCAATTTACGATATCGTGGGTCAAGGGCGTATCGACAATGAACTTATCTTTCGGGGACCGTCCCGTATGGGTACCCGTCGTAACACGCAGGGCTCCCCGATCGGAGAACGTTCCTTCCCCATTGCGGATGGATGCTTCGATCAGTTCGCGGACACTCAGGTCCCGAACGACTTCTTTGGCTTCGGCCAGCAGCTTTTCACTATTCATGTCGTTACCTCTTCCTATGGTTAATTATTGAAGAAAAACCGTTTCATTCATAACACTCATTATATGACAGATTGTCCGCCTTGGCAACTCTAAGTATCTGAAAATTGCCTGCATTGACGGAAAATGCACTTTGGCGCTTATGGCCCACCGGGCCGCATTTTATCCCACTTTTACGTATTTTTTTTGAGATCATCCCTTAGAAAAAAGCGGACAGGCACCCCGCAAATGGAGTATTCTGTCCACTCATAAAAGACATCAGCAACATTTTATTTCTTCCGGTGTCAGATTGATAATCATTTTGCCTTCCCACTCCACACAATGGCTTCTTCTACGGAAAACGTAAGGCTCCCGTCTTCAAAAAGAAAACAGGGAATGCCTACATATCCGCCCTCCTTGACGGCCTGAAAGTCTTCACGGCTGTCACGGAGATGAAGAAATTCCTTCAGGAAGATCATGGTGCCCGTAATATCCTTGTACGTATAGGAAAGTCCTTTTTTGTCCAGGATGCACATAGCGGCAATCGTATCAGGGCAGACATGGCTGCCAAACATGGTAAAAGATTTCATGACTGTCTCCTTTTCAGCAAAAAAAGGGGGGCACTGCCCAAGCAGCCCCCCTCAGCATCATCAGTACAGGATTTTATTGGCAATGACAAGACGCTGGATCTGGTTGGTTCCTTCGTAGATCTGGAGAATCTTGGCATCACGCATCTTCTTTTCCATAGGATAGTCCTTCATATAGCCATAACCGCCCATAATCTGGACTGCATCTGTCGTGACTTCCATCGCCACATCAGAAGCAAAGCACTTGCTCATGGCTGCTTCCATGCCAAATTCAAGGCCCTGGTCACGCATCCAGCAGGCCTGCTGGACCATCAGGCGGGCGCCATGGACTTTCATGGCCATATCTGCCACCATGCCCTGGATGAGCTGGAAGGAAGAAATGGGCTGGCCAAACTGTCTTCTTTCCCGTGCGTAATGAGCTGCAATATCAAGCGCCGACTGAGCCACACCTACAGCTACGGAAGCAACGAAGGGACGGGCAGAATCAAGCGTCTGCATCGCAATGCGGAAGCCCTGGCCTTCCCGGCCTACGCGCATGGATTCAGGAACAACAACATCTTCCAGGATGAGCTCACACGTATTGGAAGGACGGATCCCCATCTTATCTTCCTTACGGCCAACAGAAAAGCCCGGTGTCCCCTTCGGGACGATAAAGCAGGTCAAGCCGCGGATCCCGCCTGTTTTACGCGTATTGGCAAAGACAAGGAAACTGTCAGCAATCCCGCCATTAGTAATAAAGACCTTGCTCCCGTTAAGGACATAATGGTCGCCTTCCTTGACGGCTTTCGTCGAAACACCGCCCGCGTCGGAACCAGCGTCCGGTTCAGTGAGGGCAAAAGCAGCCAAGCCGCCGTTATTGAGTAGATCACACTGATATTTCTTCTGTTCATCATTGCCAGCAATCAAGATAGGATAGGAAGCAAGAGCATTTGCAGCAATGGACGTAGCCACGCCAACACAGCCCTTACCCAGTTCTTCGTAAATCATGGCAATGGTCACACTGTCAAGGCCCGGTCCGCCATATTCTTCCGGGACAACTAGGTTCAGCAGCCCCATGTCCCCTGCTTTTTTGATAATTTCCGGACGGCAGGCATTGTTTTTATCCATTTCATCCGTGTAAGGAACGATTTCCTTTTCGACGAACTCCCGAACCATGGCCTGAAGTTCCAACTGTTCTTCCGTTAATGCGAAATCCATGTGATCCTCCTGATTATGATTTGTTTTCCCTAACGGGCTCCCTCTTGGTCTAGCCTAGCGGACCCGCCAGTCAGGCAAGTATTGACAAATGACTCATAGGTAGTTTTTATTTTACCACTTTTGGGGAATCTCGTCAAAATGGCCGACAACAAACATGGTGCCCGTCACATCAACCATTTTGCGTCCATCCGGTCCTTCAATATCAACACGGCAGACAATGGTGGAATGCCCCACGTGAATGAGGGTTGCCGTGGCGATGACGCGGCATTTTTCTGCGGTATTGCGGATGAAATTGACGGAGCTTGAAAGGGTGACAACCTTAGCTCCAATGCTGTAGCAGGCAGCTCCCATGGCCGTATCGGCCAGCGTAAAAAGAGCCCCGCCATGAACCACGCCGTAACGGTTCCCATGTTTTTTCGGGTCGACGTCCATAGCCATCTTACAAGCGCCGCAGGTCACTTCCAGGATGCTGATATCAGCCAGTTTCATAAAAGCATTTTCTTCGAATTTGTGGTACATCCATTCCTTGATTTCTTGGGCATTCATTACATTTGCCATGGAAAATCCTCCTCTACAAAATATAGACAGTGACGCGTCGTCTGCCCCACTCAAGGGCTTCCCGCCGGCTCATGAACGCAAGGTCGATCCGGTTTCCTTTGATGGCGCTGCCCACGTCAGCCGCGACCGCTTCCCCATAGCCCATGATATAGAGCTTGGTTCCCATGGGGATGATATAAGGATCGGTGGCCACAATCCCCTTGCGCAGGACGCGCCCGGTCGAAGTCATTCTTCCTACACCGGGATCCTGAGGGCTGTAGGCCGAGGCTTCCATGGTCCAGATCTTACGGTACCGACCAAAAGAAAGGCCGCTTTTTTTACTCATCAGGTTATAAAGGGGCCAATCTACGGAACCGGTTAATTTTTTGCCTTGTTTTTTCTGAAATGATAGGACAGCTTCCTTGGTTCCTTTACCAAACTCTCCATCAATTTCGCCCCGATAGAGTTTCAGCTCATGGAGCATCGATTGGACTTCTTCGACACGACGCCCCTTAGCACCGTACTGGGCCACTAGCTTGGCGGCCTGTACGCAACTAAGGGGCGCTGTCAAAAGAAGAAGGAGTGCCAGGAGGAAACCTAATTTCCTTACACGCACAGCTTCTCAACCTCCCTTACGGGAAGGATCAGATCATGTTGTCTAGGTAATCCGTATACAACGCTTCCAATTCTTCCATCTTACGATTTAATTGTACTTGAAGATTGGAGGCTTTGTCAAAATCTCCGTCAGCAAACGCTTTTTTGATTTGACTGAAAAGGCTCGTATTCGTGTCCGTATCCTTGGCAATTTCAACACGCAGGTCCTCTACACGCTGCCACAGTCCATCATCCCAAGCCGTTGACGAAGCCGTCTTCACGGGTTTCATGGCCTTGACCTTATTGCGGTCATTGGGGATAAGATGCTGGAGCAGTTCCGTCTGCCAGCGAATCAAGGCTCCTTCCTTGAAGGATTCAAGGTACAGCTTCTTTAATGTGTTGCCGCGGGTCAGGACTTCCACCTTTTCCGGATAGGCATCAAAGGCTTTCATGTTTTCCCAAACCGTTGCCGGCGGTTTGCCAAAGTACTTGTTCCGTTCGTCTTCCGTATAGTCCTCAAAGACGTTATCTTCAGCGCGATAGGCCCGATCTTTTTCAAGGTAGAATCCTTCTTCTCCCGGTTTCTTGGAGATTTCTTTTTCAAGGGCTTTTGTATCCTTGCCCGAACGCAAGACGGCAACAATTCCATCAAGGGCGGACAGGTAGAAAGCCGCCGTAACCATATAAGTGTTGGTAAAAGGATTGGGAGCCCGCATTTCGATACGCGTTGCCTTCGGGTTATCAACATCACGAATGAGACCAGCAAGGATGGTCCGATTACGGGTCGGCACATCATAGCTGCGGCCAAGACTCGTTACGATACAGATAGGGGCTTCAAATCCAGGTCTCAGACGGTTAAAAGCATCGGTCGTAGCCGAAACGATGGGGTTTACGACTTCATAGTTCTTGAGAATGCCCATGAGCACGCCATAGCCTACGGCAGAAAGAAAATCTTTCTTCATATCAGCAGGGCTCATGAGATTGATGATCTTACCGTCTTTCAGGCGGGCGGCAATCCCGACGTGAGTATGTTCACCGCTTCCGGCCACCCCGAAGATTGGTTTGGCTTGGAAAGAAACTTCAAGTCCATTGGAGCGGAAGATTTCCTTCACAACACTGCGGACCAGGATTTCATTATCCGCAGCCTGGAGCGGGGTCGAAAAACGCCAATCAATTTCCAGCTGTTCATTGACGTGGGTCATATTGCCGTTTTCATCGAGTTGGCCGCGGACACCGCCCACTTCCTTATGCCCCATTTCAGGGTTAAGACCATAGAGATTCAAGGTCTGGACGGCTTGTTCCAAGGAAGTCCGAACATTGCCGCGCGTACGCTGCCAATACTGTTCCTGCATGACCTGGGAAGAGGAAAGATCCGTTGTTGAAACATTTTCACGAGGAGTCTTGGTCCAGAACTCAAGTTCCGTTGCGCTGGTGAAAACAATTTCCTCGATTTCCTTGGGATCGCAGGCAAGGCCCGGGACGCTGCCTTCCTTCTTCATTTCCGCGAGCAGTTCCTTTCCCACATAATCAAGGGTGCTCTTAAGGATATAGCGGGAATCAACGAATTCGTTGTTGTGCTTCAAGAAGCAAGGGATGCGGAGCGTCCCAATCATCTTCCCGTTATCAGCATCAAAGTTTTCCGTGTTGTAGTCAACAAACCAGTTGACGCTGAGATCGGCCACCATGTCAACACGGGCGTCATCAAGAGAAGCCACGCCAGGCAGGACAACGGAAGAACCATCCGTCTGGGCCGTGTGTTCATAGAGCATGGTTTCCATATCATCGAGCAAAGCGCTGATAGGAACTTTTTCATCCGTATCGTTGCCAGCAAAATCAATGCCCATGAAAGAAACGAACTGGACTTCCGGATGCTGCAGGAGGATGGCTCTCAACGTATCCGGTGTGAGCTGGCTCGGTTTGATCACATAAAGAAGATCTTTCTGATACATAGTTTCATTACCCCTTTCCTATCTCGCCTATCTATCGACTTACACATTTGGTCTGCACCGCGGACAGCCATCCATCCACAATGTACACCCTTCAACAAGGAAGCAATCCGAGAGAATTGAATCTCCTCTTGAATTACATGGCTTATTATAGCATACGAAAAAAAGATTGCCTAGTCTTTTTTGCAAATTTTACGAACGTTTTATATTTTTATAATCTTAAAGTTTGAGTTTTTATCATATTTTTTTCATTTTCATCTATTTTTCTTCTCTTTTTTCGCGCATTTCCTTTATTTTCCCGAACTTTAGTAAATTAGATTATCCTAACAAGCCAAAGGCTCTGGCACAAAGGAGACTGACCATACCGATGGTTTCCCGTCCCACATAAGATGCAGGCTGTTCTGTCGTAAGGACGGCCAATAAGTAAGGCCGTTTTCCAAAGAAGATGCCTGCATCATGTTCCACGCCAGCAAGATTTCCACATTTATGGGCAACCTGCACAAAGTCAGGAAGATTGCGTCTAAGGCCTCCCTCCTGCTGCTGACGGGCAAGAAGGGAAATCATCCAGCGGCCGAGGGGGCTGCCTGTTTTAGCAGTCTCGCAGATTACACGCAGCAGATGAACTGTGTCATCAGCGCTTGTCCAATTGTCCCTTTCTTTTTCCCCTGACGCATCAGCCATCATCAAGCGTCCCAAGTGAGTCTGTGCAAGGCCCAACTTTTTTGCTCTTTCATTGATGGCCTTCATGCCCAGTCTATCTATCAGCTGATTGGCCGCTTCGTTGTCACTGACAATGATCATGAGCGTGGCCAGTTCCTCCAGCGTGAAAGTGTGCCCAATTTTCAATTCCTTTATGATTCCATCACCGCCAGTTATGGCTGACCCTAAAATGGAGATTGCTTCCTTAAGGTTTGCCCTGCCTCGCCTGACTTCTTCACAAAGTTCCACAAGAACAAGAAGCTTGATGAGACTTGCCGAAGGCAGTTCATTTTTTCCTCCGATGGAAAACCCCTGCTTCTCCGTAAGGAGCCAGCAACTGACTGCGGTCTTGCCCGGGCGCTTTGCAAGATACATCTCCACATCCTTTTGCAATGCATCCCATGTTTCCACAACAATTCCTCCTTTCACAAAAAGAGAGGTTCTATAATTTATTTTGGGG